>JBIKWI010000086.1:0-14618 GCA_044356395.1 Tagaea sp.
CCTGCGCGGCGTCGACATGACCAACGTCCAGATGGGTGGTGCACGGCTCGAAGGCACGATCTATGCGAACCCGCCGCCCGGCGAGAAACTGCCCGACGACCTCAAGCCGATCGTCGACGCGCACAAGCAATGGGCCTACACGGGCGGGCGCGAGGGCGTGCGCGCGGATTTCGCGGGCCGCGATCTGACCGGGACCGATTTCGGCGGCTGCGACCTTTCCGGTGCGCGCTTCGACGGCGCGGTCCTCAGCCGCGCGCGCTTCGTCGCCGCGTCGCTGCGCCTCGCCAGCCTGCTGTCGGTCAGCGCCGAGCGCTGCAATTTCGCCGACGCCGACCTGTCGGGCGCGATGATGCTGGGGGCGCGGCTGGAAGGTGCTTCCCTCGTCGGCGTCGTGGCGCGGCCGATGGAAATCCGCCGCCAGGACGGTTCGCCCGCCGGCAAGCGCACGCCGACGAGCTTCGCCAACGCCTCGCTGGTCGGCGCGGATCTGCGCGCGGCCGACCTGCGTGCCGCCAACTTCAGCGGTGCCGACCTGCGCGGCGCCAACCTTGCCGGTGCGTTCCTTGCCAATGCCGACCTGACCGGGACGCGGCGCTAGAAACCGCGAACAACGAGACCATCGGGGGGAACACCGCCCTTGCTGCCGTCCGCCGCCACCTACGACGAGTTGGCCGCCCGTTTCGCCTGGAAGGTGCCGGCCCGCTACAATATCGGCGTCGACGTCTGCGACCGGCATGCCGCCGCACGCCCCGACGCCCCTGCCCTGATCTTCGAGGACGATACCGGTGCGGTCGCGACCTGGAGCTTCGCCCGCCTCAGGAACCAGACCGACCGCTTCGCCAACATGCTCGGCGGCCAGGGTATCGCGCCCGGCGACCGCGTGGCCGTGCTGCTGCCCCAGTCGCCCGAAACGGCCGTCGCCCATATCGGCACCTACAAGGCCGGGATGATCGCGGTCCCCCTCTTCGTGCTGTTCGGCGAGGACGCGCTCGAATACCGGCTGGCCGATTGCGGCGCGGCCTGCGTCGTCACCGATCCCCAACAGCTGCCGAAGATCCTCGCGATCCGCACCCGCCTGCCCGCCTTGCGCACCATCGTCGTCGTCGACGGTGGCGGGCAGGACGGCACGCTCGATTTCCACGAAGCCCTCGCGCGCGCGTCGGACAGCTTCACGCCCGTCGACACGGCCGCCGACGATCCGGCCGTCATCATCTATACGTCCGGTACCACCGGCAGCCCGAAGGGGGCGCTGCACGCGCACCGCGTGCTGCTCGGCCACCTGCCGGGCGTGGAACTGCCGCAGGAGCTGTTCCCCAAACCCGGCGACCTGTTCTGGACGCCGGCCGACTGGGCATGGATCGGCGGGCTGTTCGACGTGCTGTTGCCGTCGCTGCATCATGGCGTGCCCGTGCTCGCCCACCGCTTCCGCAAGTTCGAGCCGGACCGCGCACTCGACCTGATGGCGCGCCACAACGTGCGCAACGTCTTCTTCCCGCCGACGGCGCTGAAGCTGATGCGCCAGTCGGCGATGCGCCCCAACGCCGGCGTCCGGCTGCGCTCGATCGGCTCGGGGGGCGAGTCGCTGGGCGAAGAGTTGCTCGACTGGGGCAGGACCACGTTCGGCGTGACGATCAACGAGTTCTACGGCCAGACCGAATGCAATCTGGTCGTCTCGAACTGCGCCTCGATGTTCCCGGTAAAGCCCGGCGCCATGGGCCGCGCCGTGCCCGGCCACACGCTCGCGATCCTCGACGACGACGGCACCCCCCTGCCCGACGGCGAGGTCGGCGAGATCGCGGTGCGCCGCCCTGATCCGGTCATGTTCCTGCGCTACTGGAACCGGCCGGCAGATACGGCCGCCAAGTTCGCGGGCGACTGGATGCGCACGGGCGACCGCGGGCGGCGCGACGCCGACGGCTATCTGCGCTATGTCGGCCGGGCGGACGACGTCATCACGTCGGCCGGCTACCGGATCGGCCCGGCGGAGATCGAGGAATGCCTGCTCAAGCACAAGGCGGTGGCGATGGCCGCCGTCATCGGCGTGCCGGACGCGCTGCGCACCGAGGCGATCAAGGCCTTTGTCGTGCTGAAGAGCGGCATGCAGGGTGACGACGCCCTCGGCCGCGACCTGCAGGACCATGTCCGCACGCGCCTTGCCGCGCACGAATATCCGCGCGAGATCGAGTTCGTCGCCGAACTGCCGATGACCACCACGGGAAAGATCGTGCGCCGCGAGCTGCGGCGGATGGAAATCGAGAAACGCGAAGGGAAAGCCCCATGACGAAGACGATCGACTATTTCTTCTCGGCCAACAGCCCGTGGACCTATCTGGGCCACGAGCGGTTCGTCGCGATCGCGCGCAAGGCGGGCGCCCATGTCAACGTGAAGCCGGCCGATTTCGGCCGCGTCTTCGCGGCTTCCGGCGGCCTGCCGCTGGCCCAGCGCCCCAAGCAGCGCCAGGCCTACCGGATGATGGAGCTGAAGCGCTGGCGCGATTTCCTGGGGATTCCCATCAATATCGAGCCGAAGTTCTTCCGCGTGCCGACGGAACCCGCCTCGCGCCTCATCATCGCCGCCGACGCCAAGGACCTGAACGCGCTGGCGCTGACCGGCTTCATCGGCAAGGCCGTGTGGGAAGAAGAGCGCGACATCTCCGACGCCGAGACGCTGAAGGCAATCGCCGCCGAACACGGCCGCAACGCCAAGCTGCTGTGGGACGCCGCCCAGAGCGACGCGACCAAGGCGACCTTCGACGCCTACACGCAGGAAGCCATCGACCGCCAGGTCTTCGGCGCGCCCACCTATATCTACAGGGACGAACTCTTCTGGGGCCAGGACCGGCTCGACTTTTTGGAGAGAGCGCTGGCGGGGTAGGCCCCGCTTTTCGTCGCAATCAAAGTCGTGGATGCCCGGGTCAAGCCCGGGCATGACGGATAAAGAAAGCCACTCGCTTCATGCCCGGCGAATGCCGGGCATCCACCAGTTTTTGTCACTACAATCCAAGAGAGATGGCGCTAGCCCAACTAGACCAAGTTGTCTGGCAGCGCTTATGTTCTTGGACTCCAGACGCCACGCGAACCATCCGAACTTCATTAATTCCGCCTGCGATTCCTTTTTCCGAAATACCGAAAAAACCAAGATCCAACCATTGGGAAGTGCTCATGCTTGACGGAAAAATCTAGAAAGTTTTGCCTCGAACTCTGTGACGAATCAAATTCATCGCAATAGTCATTGACAATTTTCAGCCATGCCGAATCCCTCAAGGGATGAGCGGCCGAAGGGCCGTCTTCATACTGTGGCTTAGACCGAATTCCGATTCCTCGCACTCAAATATCCAATGGCAGAGAGTTCGATGTTATTTGCACCAACTTACTTGTTGTTCCCTCGGTTGGGGGGGCGCAAACTCGTCTTTGTTCGTACCGCGATATTTATTTGTTCCGCCGATCTGAACGCGGCGGATGCGCCATCACTACGGGAGGCGTGCGTCCGAATAACGAGGGGGAAGGCCGAGAGAATGGATCGAGCGTGGTTTTGGGCGGCGGACACGCCTGAAATTCCGGAGATGCTCCGGCGACGTTTCGCGATATTCTCGAAAGCGCCCAGCATGCTAGAAATTCGACTGTTTCGACGGTTCATCTGGGAAATGTCGGGTAAGGGGGCGGCGAGGATATATCCGCGGCCGGAATCGGCCGCAAACGCAGGAGGGGCAGATGCGAGGACTGATCTTTTTGATCGCAGTCAGCGTCGGACTTTCGGGATGCGAGACTGCAGGCACGGGACCGGGATCGGCAGGCGTCAAACTGCGGCAAGAGCGGGTGGCCTTTCCGGACGCGCTTGTCCGCCGCAGGACCGGCCGGTTACCGGTCGGCTCAATATCCCCGAAGGCGTCGCAGGGAAGATCCCGGCGGTCGTCATCGCGCACGGCTCGGGCGGAATCGACGGACGTGGCGCTTATCACGCCGCCGCGCTCAATGCGGCGGGTATCGCGACACTTGAAATCGATATGCACGGGCGATGGGGCTATACCGGGGGACCGGGCAGCCGAACGAACGTTTCGGACGGCACCCTCGCGGCCTACGGCGCACTTAAGTATCTGTCGCAGAACGCAGCGATCGACCCGCGGCGTATCGGCCTGATGGGTTTCTCATTGGGTGCCAACATCACGGTCGCGGCACGAAGCGAATCGCAGGCCCAACGGTTCGGCGGAGGCGCGAGGTTCGCCGGCTTCGCGCCGCTCTACGGGCCGTGCAGCAACTTGACTCCGAGCGATCAGGCGTCCGCGCCGATGCAGATGCATCTGGCGGAACTTGACGACTACCAGTCCGTCCAAGAATGCGAGCTCGTCGTAAGGTATTGGCGCGAGCCGGCACGTATATCGACGGAAATCGTCATCCACAAGAACGCGCCGCACGGCTTCGACACCGTCGGCGGGCCAGTCGAGTTCCGCGATCCGACCGCGATCCGGCGCGGCGGGATGGTCCGCATCTACCGGGTCGAAACGGCCGCGTCGCAGGCACGCGCGCAGATCGTCGAATTCTTCCGGCGCACGTTCGCGATGGAGTGAGCGGAAGAGCCCTCACCCCGGCCCTCTCCCGCGAGCGGGAGAGGGGACGCCTACCGGCGAAGCCGGTGCAATTTCACAGCAACCCCAGCGCCCGCAGTTCCTCGGCCATCTGGGCCGGGAGCTTGGCCATCTCGGTCGCGGCTTTCGCGTCGAGGTCCTTGGGCGCGCTCGACGCCTCGAAATAGCGCCAGCCCTGGAAGGCGCGCATGGGCTTGGGATAGGTGCGCACGAGCTTGGGGTCGAGATGGATCTCGCAGGCGGGCTTGCCGGCCTTGTCCTTGCGGCTGACGAAACGAACGATCTTCTGGCGGCAGCGGATCGTGCCCTTGATGACCCAGTAGAGCGAGCCCGAGCCGGCGATCTCGTCGCCCCGCTTGGGCGTGTTGCGCGTGACGTGCTTGAGCTGCACGGTCTGGCCGCGCGCCTTCATCTCCTTGAGGCGCTTCTTCTGCCAGCCGGCGAGATCCTCGACCGACTCGCAGCCGACGCAGAGCTTGACGATGTGGAGTGTCATTCGCCCTTGGCCAACGCGAGCGCCTTGTCGAGCATGCCGACGAGCTGGCGGCCCGTCTCGCCGCCGTCGCCCACGACCTTCGAGTTGATCACGACCGCGATCGCGTCGGCTGCCGCCTTGACGATGATGAGGCTCTTGGCGTCGAGCATGTCGGTCGCGTCGAGATAGCGGCAGAGCTGGTCGCCGAAGCGCGTGACGAGCGGATAGCCGTAGGAGCCGCCCTGCCCGCGCAGCTCGTGTGCGAGCATGTAGACTTCCTGCCGCTTCTTGAGGTCGTTGGGGTTGGCCAGCAGAACGTTCGCCGCGTCGACGAGTTTCACGACGTCGCGCCCGGCGATCTCCTCGAATTCGCCGCGCAGGCCGTCGAAGACCTTCTCGGCCTTCCTGATGGCGCTCGGCTCCAGCCCGCCGCTGCCGACCTTCTTCTTGAGAAGGTTGGGCGGATTGATGACCTGGAAGCCGCGACCGCTGCCCGAACTCTCGCTCATCCGATTTCCCTGCAGCCCGTCGCGGCTAGACCGGCGTGCGCCGCTCGACGCCGATATAGATGCCACCGCGCTTGCGCCGGCGGCAAGGACCGAAATAGCTCTGCGTCCGGATGTACGGTCGCGGCCGGTCGACGATCTCCTCGATGCGCTGGGAGAGCGACTGGGCGCTGATCGGCTTGGCGAGAAACTCGGTCACGCCGACGTCGCGCGCCTTCATGACGCGCTCGCGCTCGGTGTGGCTGGTTACCATGATGATCGGCAGGAACGGATTGGGCGAATCCGGCTCGGTGCGCACCTTGCGGACGAACTCGAGGCCGTTCACCGGATAGGTCTCCCAGTCGACGAGCGCGAAATCGACCGGGTTCTGCTTGATCGCCTGGTAGGCGGCCGCACCTTCCGAGCAGTCGACGATCTCGCGCACGCCGATCGCGTCAAGCAGCCCCTTGAGCAGCTTTCGCATGTGCGCGTTGTCCTCGAGCACCAGGACCTTGATCTTCGAAAGCTGGTAGGGCATTGCCGGCACACTAGGCCCGCCGGCCCGTCCTTGGCAAGAAACCCATAAGTCTGCCTACTTTTCGACCGTCCGGGCGGCAAGCGCCTGCGCGACCCGGCTGGTCGGCGAGCGCCCGAGGGCGGCACAGATGAAGCGCCCGGCAGCCGCCAGCCCGTCCAGATCGACGCCGGTCTCGATCCCCATGCCGCCCAGCATGTAGCGGACGTCCTCCGAGCCGACATTTCCCGAAGCCCCCTTCGCGTAGGGGCAGCCGCCGAGCCCGGCCACGGCGCTGTCCACGACGGCGACCCCGCGCTCGAGGCAGGCGAGGATGTTGGCCAGCGCCTGCCCGTAGGTATCGTGGAAATGGACGGCCAGCCGGTCGAGCGGCACGCGCGCCGCGACCGCATCGAGCATCGCCTGCGCCCGGACCGGCGTTCCCGTGCCGATCGTGTCGCCCAGCGAGATCTCGTAGCAGCCCATCGCGAGGAGCCGCGCCGACACGTCGGCGACCGCCGAGGGTGCGATGTCGCCCTCGTAGGGGCATCCGAGCACGCAGCTCACATAGCCGCGAACGCGCATGCCGCGCGCCCGCGCCGCGTCGGCCACGGGTGCAAACCGTTCGAGGCTTTCGGCGATCGAACAGTTGATGTTGCGCTTCGAGAAACTCTCGGACGCGGCGCCGAAGATCGCGATCTCGTCCGCCTTCGCGGCGATGGCGCCTTCCAACCCCTTCAGGTTCGGGACCAGCACCGGATACGACACGCCCGCCCGACGCGAAATTCCGGCCATCACCTTGTCGGTGTCGGCCATCTGCGGGACCCATTTGGGCGAAACGAAACTTCCCGATTCCACGACCGTCAGGCCGCACGCGGCCAGCCGCTCGATCAGTTCGATCTTGGTCGCAAGATCGACGGGTGCCGGCTCGTTCTGCAGGCCGTCGCGCGGGCCGACCTCGACCATGCGCACGCGGGCGGGCAGGCGCATGGGGCTCACGCTTCCTTCGCCGCGAAGACGACCAGTTCCTCGCCTTCGGACGTCTGCTCGCCGGTCTTGAAGCGCACGCGCTCGACCGTGCCGTCGGCGGGGGCAAGGATCGTGTGCTCCATCTTCATCGCCTCGAGCACGACCAGCTTCTGGCCGCGCACGACGCTGTCGCCCGCCTTGACGTGGACCGCGACGATCTTGCCCGGCATGGGTGCGACGAGCTTCGCATCGCCGCCCGCACCGGCGTCGGCAGCCGCCAGCCGGTCGACGAGGACGAGCGTGCGCGCTTCCGCCCCCCGGAAGACGGTCCATTCGCCGCCGCGCCGCACGAGGTTGGCGCGCAGGCGCCGCCCGGCAAGATCGGCGACGAGCCTTCCGTCGGCCATCAGTTCGCCGCTGGCCGCGACCGGCCCGCCCGGCAGGTCGAGCACGTAGCTGCCCTTGCGGAAATGCGCCGTGACCGCGACCTGCCGTGCGCCGTCGGCGAAGACCAGCGTGTCGTGCGAATCGCCGTTGAGCCGCCAGCCGTCGGTCCGGCTCCACGGCGAATGAGGATCGCCCGTCGCGCGCGCGGCGGCGTGCGTCTCGGCGGCACGGGTGCGCAGGACGCCGAGAGCGGCGAGTGCCAGCACGGTATCGTCGACCGGGGATGCGGCGGGTACGAGCGCTTCGCGGTGGCGGGCGATGAAGCCGGTGTCGATCTCGCCGGCGGCGAACGCCTTGTGTCGGGCGACGCGCGCCAGGAACGAGACGTTGTTTGCCACGCCCGCGACACGCACGCCGTCCAGTGCGTCGGCAAGCCGGCGCAATGCCGCCGCCCTGTCGGCCCCGTGGACGATCAGCTTGGCGATCATCGGATCGTAATGGATCGTGACGCTGTCGCCTTCGCGCACGCCGGTATCGACCCGCACGCCGTTGCCCTGTGCCGGGAACACCAGCCGGTGCAGATGGCCGGTCGCCGGCAGGAAATCGCGTGCCGGATCCTCGGCATAGATGCGCGCCTCGAAGGCGTGGCCGGAAATGCGCAGGTCCTGCTGGCGGGCCGGCAGCTTCTCGCCCGCCGCCACACGCAGCTGCCATTCGACGAGATCGAGCCCGGTGATCGCCTCGGTGACCGGATGCTCGACCTGCAGGCGCGTGTTCATCTCCATGAAGAAGAATGCGCCCGATCGGTCGGCGATGAACTCGACCGTGCCCGCCCCCACATAGCCGACCGCCTTGGCCGCGCGCACCGCCGCCTCGCCCATCGCGGCACGCCGCTCTGCGGTCATGCCCGGTGCCGGCGCCTCCTCGATCACCTTCTGGTGCCGGCGCTGGAGCGAGCAGTCGCGCTCGAACAGGTAGACGCCGTTGCCATGCGTGTCGCAGAAGACCTGCACCTCGATATGCCGCGGCCGGTCGAGATAGCGTTCGATCAGCACGCGCGAATCGCCGAACGCGGACTGCGCCTCGCGCTGGGCGCCGGCCAGCGCCTCGGCAAGGTCGGCCGCCTTCTCGACGATGCGCATGCCTTTGCCGCCGCCGCCGGCCGAAGCCTTGATCAGCACCGGGAAGCCGACGCGCGCGGCTTCCGCGGCCAGCCGCGTGGGATCCTGTGCGGCCCCGTGATAGCCCGGCACCACCGGCACGCCGGCCTTGACCATCAGCGCCTTCGCCTCGCTCTTGCCGCCCATGGCGCGGATCGCGTCCGCCGGCGGGCCCACGAAGACGAGACCGGCCGCAGCACAGGCCTGCGCGAAGCCGGCATTCTCCGAGAGGAAGCCGTAGCCGGGATGCACCGAATCCGCTCCGGCCGCCTTCGCCGCGGCGAGGATCGCGTCGATACGAAGATAGCTGTCCTTGGGGGCCGGTCCGCCGACCGGCCAGGCCTCGTCGCACGCCGCCACATGCATGGCGTTCGCGTCGGCCTCGGAATAGACCGCGATGGTGCGGATGCCCATGCGCCTTGCCGTGCGCGCGACGCGCACGGCAATCTCGCCGCGATTGGCGATCAGCAGGCGTTCAAGCATCGGACCCGTCTCCGCTCCGGCGGCGCGCCGCGACCTCGCGCGAATAGCTCATGATCTCGGAGAAGCCGACCAGCAGCAGCGTCACGCCGAAGATCACCTCGATCAGCGCGATCATCTTGACCGGCTCGCTCACCGGCAGGATGTCGCCGTAGCCGACGGTCGACAGCGTGACGACCGAGAAATAGATCGCGTCGGAGAACGCCACCGCCCGGTCTTCGCCGAGGATCCGGAAGTGCGGCCCCGGAACCGCGCGATCGACGATCTTGTAGATGGCGGCGAACGCGACGACGATCAGCGAATAGAACGTCAGGAACGCGTAGACCGGCATGACCAGCCGTTCGAGCCGCTCGAAAAACTCCTCGAAGAGCAGGCCGGCATCGATCAGGAAGATCGCCACGTTCTTCGCCGTCGCGAGCACCAGGACGGCGACGAAGGCCATCGAGACCGTGAACGCGAGGTCGAGGGTCCGGCCGCCCGGATCGAGCGCCGGGATCGCGAACGTCAGCACGCAGATCCCCGTCGTCGGCGCCAGCCACCAGGCCGAACGGCGCAATTCGCTGACCGAACGGATGCGCCGCTCGGTGACGATCTCGCGGATCGCGTCGCGCTTCAGGAAGGCGCCGAAGACGAATCCGGCGATCGGCAGCAGGAACCCGGCATGCTGGGCCAGGTGCGAGACGCCCCGGAAATTCGAATCCGACAGGAACACGAAGATGCACACGTAGATCGCGATCGAGTTGGTCAGGGCGAGCGAGAAGAAAATCGAGCCCGGGAAGAGCGCGTTGAAGAACACGACCGAGACGAGCGCCGAGCCGACCATCGTGGCCGCAAGCGAATTTCCCACGTCGCCCGAGACGGCGATCGCGATCAGCAGGAACAGCGTGCCTGTCGCCGCGATGCCGAGCTTCATCCCGCCCTTGCGCATGTTCATGGCTTGGCCCCGCCCGGCCAGACGGGTCGGCGCTTGGCGAGGAACGCGGCGATCCTTTCGCGTCCCTCGGGCGAGACCCGCACGCGCGCGATACGCGCGGCAGTGTCCGCGACCATGGCATCGTCGACGGGGCCGTGCGCGACCCGCGCGATCAGCGCCTTGCATTCGGCCTGGGCCTGCGGGCCTGCCGCCAGCAGCGGCGTCACGACCGTCTCGATCGCCGCGTCGAGCGCCTCGGGCGACGCGACGGCGTGCAGCAGGCCCAGTGCCTGCGCCGTCGCCGCGTCGAACGTCTCCGCGGTCAGGAAATAGCGCCTTGCGGCGCGCGCGCCCATCGCGCCCACCACGTAGGGCGAGATGACCGCCGGGATCAGGCCGAGTTTCGCTTCCGAAAGACAGAACACCGCCGCCTCGCTCGCGAAGGCGATGTCGCAGCACGCGACGAGCCCCACCCCGCCGCCATAGGCGGCCCCATGGACGCGCGCCACGGTGGGCTTGGGAAAGCTGTCGAGTGCCCGCATCAGGCCGGCCAGCGCTTCGGCATCGCGCCGGTTCTCGGCTTCGGTATAGCCGGCCATGCGCTTCATCCAGTTGAGATCGGCACCCGCCGAGAAGCTCTTGCCGCGCCCGGCCACCACGAGCACGCGCACGTCGCCGGCCTGCCCGAGCCGCCCGAGTTCGCCGGTCAGGGCGGCGATCAGCGCGTCGTCGAACGCGTTGTGCAGCTCGGGCCGGTCCAGCCAGAGCGTGGCCACACCGCGCGCATCGACGACCGTCTCGAAGCCTGCCGCCATGGCGCTCACATCCGGAACACGCCGAAGCGTGTCGGTTCGAGCGGCGCGTTGGCCGAGACGGAAAGACCGAGGCCCAGCACGGTGCGCGTCTCCGCCGGATCGATGATGCCGTCGTCCCACAGCCGGGCGGAGGCGTAATAGGGATGGCCTTGGGTTTCGTACTGGCTGCGGATCGGTGCCTTGAAGGCGTCCTCTTCGTCCTGGCTCCAGCTTTTGCCGGCGGCTTCGAGATTGTCGCGCCGGACCGTCGCCAGCACCGAGGCCGCCTGCTCGCCACCCATCACCGAGATGCGCGCGTTGGGCCACATCCACAGGAAGCGCGGGCCGAAGGCGCGCCCGCACATGCCGTAGTTGCCGGCCCCGAACGAGCCGCCGACGATGACCGTAAACTTGGGCACGCGCGCGCAGCTGACGGCGGTGACGAGCTTCGCCCCGTCGCGCGCGATGCCGCCCGCCTCGTACTTCTTGCCGACCATGAAGCCCGAGATGTTCTGCAGGAACACCAGCGGGATGCCGCGCTGGCAGCACAGCTCGATGAAATGCGCGCCCTTCAGCGCGCTTTCGGAAAACAGGATGCCGTTGTTGGCGATGATGCCGACCGGATAGCCCCAGATGCGCGCGAAGCCGCAGACCAGCGTCGTGCCGTAGAGCGCCTTGAACTCGTCGAAGCGCGAACCGTCAACCGTGCGCGCGATGATCTCGCGCACGTCGTAGGGCTGGCGCAGGTCGGGCGGCACGACGCCGTAGATCTCGGCCGGATCGTAGGCCGGCTCGACGGGCGCGTGCAGGTCGGGCCACGACGGCTTGCGCGCGTTGAGATTGCCGACGATCCGCCGGGCGATGCCCAGGGCATGCGCGTCGTTCTGCGCGTAGTGGTCGACCACGCCCGAGACGCGCGCGTGCACGTCCGCCCCGCCCAGTTCCTCGGCCGTGACGATCTCGCCGATGGCCGCCTTCACGAGCGGCGGCCCACCGAGGAAGATCGTTCCCTGGTTCTTCACGATGATCGATTCGTCGGACATCGCCGGCACGTAGGCACCGCCGGCCGTGCAGCTCCCCATCACGACGGCGATCTGCGGGATGCCGGCGGCCGACAGGGTCGCCTGATTGTAGAAGATGCGCCCGAAATGCTCGCGGTCGGGAAACACGTCGTCCTGGTTGGGCAGGTTGGCCCCGCCGGAATCGACCAGATAGATGCACGGCAGCCGGTTCTCGCGCGCGATTTCCTGCGCGCGCAGGTGCTTCTTGACCGTCATCGGGAAATAGGTACCGCCCTTGACGGTCGCGTCGTTGCAAACGATCACGCATTCGCGGCCCGACACGCGGCCGATCCCGGTCACGATGCCGGCGGCGGCCACGTCGCCCCCGTACATGCCCCATGCGGCGAGCTGCGAAAGCTCGAGGAAGGGCGCACCCGGATCGAGCAGCGTGCGGATGCGTTCGCGCGGCAGGAGCTTGCCGCGCCCGACATGCTTGTCGCGCGCCGCCGCACCGCCGCCCTCGCGCACCTTGTCGCAGGCCGCGCGCAGGTCGGCGACCGCGATGCGCATCGCGCTTTCATTGGCGCGGAAGGCCTCGCTGCGCGTGTCGATGCGGGAAACGAGTGAGGTCATCTCACCAGCCGCCCGTCACGAGCCATTCCTCGACCTGCGCCAGACGGTCCGCACCCCAGAACGGTTCGCCGTCGACGACGATATAGGGCGAGCCGAACACGCCCTTGGCGACCGCCGCCTCGACTTCCTTGCGCAGGACTTCCTTGATCTCGGCCGAAGCGAGTGCGGCCTTGAGATCCTCGCGCGGCACGCCCATGCCGGCGGCGAGGTCGCACACGAAATCGACGCCGGTCACGTCCACGCCCGCGATATAGGCCTGGCGGAAGACCGCCTTGGCGAAGCGCTTGGCAAGGGCGGGATCGCGCGCGTCGAGCCAGTAGAACGCGCGCGAGGCGGCGACGGCGCCGAAGGGAAACGGATCGGGCAGGCGGAACTTGAGGTCCAGCAGGCGCCCGAAGCGGACGAAGTCGTGCCGCGAATATTCGCCCTTGAGCGGCACCTCCATCAGCGGCTTCTGGCCGGAGATCTTGAACGCGGCCCCCAGCAGGATCGGGCGCCACTTCACGATCCGGCCGTAATGCCCGGCAAGGTCGTCGATGCGGGTCGACGCGAAGAAGCCGTAGGGGCTGGAGAAGTCGAAATAGAAATCGATCGGACCGGCCATCGCCTATGCCTCCGCCTTCAGCGCGCGCGCGATGACGAGGCGCTGGATGTCGCTGGTCCCCTCGTAGATCTGGCAGACACGCACGTCGCGCCAGATCCGCTCGACCGGATAGTCGGCCAGATAGCCGTAGCCCCCATGGGTCTGGATCGCCGCCGAGCAGACGCGCTCGGCCATCTCCGACGCGAAGAGCTTGGCCATCGCGGCCTCCTTCAGGCACGGCAGGCCACGGTCGCGCAAGGATGCCGCGTTGACGACCAGCAGCCGGGCCGCCTCGATCTCCATCGCCATGTCGGCGAGGCGGAACTGGACGGCCTGATGGTCGAAGATCTTCTTGCCGAACGTCTCGCGCTGGAGCGCGTATTCCAGCGCCACCTCGTAGGCCGAGCGCGCCATGCCGACGGCTTGTGCGGCAATGCCGATGCGCCCGCCTTCGAGATTGGCGAGTGCGATCTTCAGTCCCTCGCCTTCCGCGCCCAGCATCAGGTCCGGCGTGAGACGCATGTCTTCCATGACGATCTGCGCGGTGTCGGAGCATTTCTGCCCGAGCTTCTCTTCCAGCCGCGCCACCTTCCATCCGGCGGTGTCGGTCGGCACGACGAAGGCGCTGATCCCCTTCTTGCCGGCGGCGGGATCCGTGACGGCAAAGACGATCGCGACGTCGGCGGTCCCGCCCGACGTGATGAACTGCTTGGTGCCGTCGAGGACCCAGTGGTTGCCGTCGCGCCGCGCGCGCGTCCGGATCGCCGCCGCATCCGATCCGGTGGACGGCTCGGTCAGCGCGAAAGCACCCAGCTTCTCGCCCCGCGCGAGCGGACGCAGGAAGGTCTCCTTCTGCCAGTCGGTGCCGAACTTCAGGATCGGCATGCAGCCGACTGAGTTGTGCACGCTCATCACCGTCGAGGCGGCACCGTCGCCGGCCGCGATCTCCTCGATGGCGAGCGCGTAGGCGACGTGATCCACGCCGGCCCCGTCGAACTCCTCGGGCACCAGCATGCCCATGAAGCCGAGCTCGCCCATCTCGCGCACCAGCTCGCGCGGGAACTTGCGTTCCTTCTCGCGCGCGGCGGCGGTGGGCCACAGGCGTTCGCGCGCATAGGCGCGGGCGGCATCGCGGATCATCTCTTGCGTTTCGGTCAGTTCCATCGCCCGCCTACCAGGGAAGCTCGGAGCCGTCGTAGTTGAAGAACTTGCCGTTGTCCGAAGGCTTGAGGCCTTCGATCACCTTGCGCAGCCCGGCGATCGATTCCGCTGCATCGATCGCGGCGGACGCCCCGCCCATGTCGGTGCGCACCCAGCCCGGATGCGTGCAGACGGTCGTGATGCCGCGGGGCGCCAGCTCGATCGACAGGTTCTTGGCGACCGAGTTGAGGGCCGCCTTCGAGACGCGGTAGGGCATGCTGCCGCCCGAGGACTGCGCGTTGGAACCCATGCGCGAGGACATCAGCACGATCTTCTTCTGCGCGCCGCGCGCGACCGGCTCGACCAGCGCCTCGACGACGCGCAAGGGTGCGAGCGTGTTGGTGCGCAGGATCTGCTCGAAATCGGCATAGTTGGTCCCGCCAAGCTTCCAGTCGCGCCCCGAATAGATCCCGGCATTGCAGACCAGCACGTCGATGCTGTC
>JBIKWI010000087.1:0-14604 GCA_044356395.1 Tagaea sp.
CCAAGCAGGAGATCAAGGACGAGTACAAGCAGTCGGAAGGCGACCCGGTGGTCAAGGGACGCATCAAGCAGCTGCGCATGGAGCGCGCGCGCCGGCGCATGATGACGGCGATCCCCAAGGCGACCGTTGTGGTCACGAACCCGACCCACTACGCCGTGGCGCTGCGCTACGACGATAAGACCGCCGCCCCGGTATGCGTGGGCAAGGGCGTGGACCTCACGGCCCTCCGGATCCGCGAGATCGCGACCGAACACGAGGTGCCGGTCGTCGAGAACCGGCCGCTCGCCCGGGCCCTTTACGCCAGCGTCGACATCGACGAGGAAATCCCGCCCGAGCACTACAAGGCGGTCGCCGAAGTGATCAGCTACGTGATGAACCTGAAGAAGCGCCTGACGCCGCAGGGCCGGGCCGAACAGGCCGCCGAAGGCCCGGCACCGCGTCCGCCGGCGCGCTAGACGAGCTTGCGCGCCGCCGAAGCGTCGTCGGCGATCTGGGCCTTCAGCGCCTCGAGACCGTCGAACTTCCGCTCCGGGCGCAGGAACTCGACGAGCGAGACCGTCAGGCGCCGCCCGTAGAGATCGCCCGCGAAATCGAACAGATGGACCTCGAGGCGCGGTGCGGGATCCCCGCCCACCGTCGGGCGCACGCCGAGATTGGCGACACCGCCCAGCGCGCGGCCGGGAACGGCACCTTCCACGCGCACCGCATAGACGCCGAATGCCGGCGGCAGACAGGAGCCAAGGGCGAGGTTCGCGGTCGGGAAGCCGATCGTGCGGCCGCGCGCGTCGCCGTGGCGCACGCGCCCTTCGATCGCGAAAGGCCGGCCGAGGATGCGCGCGGCCGCGCGTGGATCGCCCGCCTTCAGCGCGTCGCGCACGCCGGTCGAGGAATAGACGAAGGCTGCGGGATCGGTTTCGCCGCCCGCCGATCCGGCCGCGGCCGCGTCGAGCGCCGGGGCGACGATCTTCGCGACCCGCCCGGCCTTGCGCATTTCACCGACCAGCGTTTCCGGGCTGCCGCCGCGCCCCTTGCCGAAGACGAAATCGTAGCCGGCGACGATGCCTTCGAGATCGAGTGCCCCGACGAGCACGCGCGCCACGAATTCCTCGGCCGTCAGGCCCGCAAGGTGCCGGTCGAAGCGCAGCGCGAAGCACAGGTCGACACCCAGATCGCGCAACGTGGCGATCTTCATGCGCACGCTCGTCAGCAGGAACGGCGGCAGGTCGGGCTTGAACAGGCGGCGCGGGTGCGGCTCGAACGTGACGACGGCGGCCTTGCGGCCGGCCGCGCGCGCCAGGCGGATCGCCTCGCCGATCACGGCCTGATGGCCGCGATGCACGCCGTCGAAATTGCCGATGGCGGCGTAGGCACCCTTCGCATCGGCGGGAATGCCGGCCGGTTCGCGGTAGAGGCGCATCGTCTGGTTCAGTCGCCTGCGGCCGAACTCTCGCGCACGCTGGCGCGGTGCGCCGTCAGTGCCGCACGGCTCGACACGAGCACGACGGCCTCGCCCTCGAGCACGGTCTTGTCGTCGACCATGATCGTGGTCTCGAGCGTGCATCGGCGCTTTTCCGGCACAAGCTCCTTGACCGTGGCGCGCGCCACGACCGTGTCGCCGGCGCGCACCGGCGCCTTGAAGCGCAGCGTCTGGCTCAGATAGATGGCGCCCGGTCCGGGCAGGCGCGTGCCCAGCACGGTCGACACGAAACTGGCCGTCAGCATGCCGTGGGCGATGCGGCCCGAGAACGGCGTGGCGGCGGCGAACACCTCGTTGATGTGCACGGGGTTGTTGTCGCCGGTGAGGCCGGCGAACAGCACGATGTCGGTCTCGGTGACGGTCTTCGCGAAGATCGCGGTCTGGCCGACCTTCAGATCCTCGAAATAGAGACCGTGAAGTTCCTCGTACTGATCCATCCGAACCCGCGCGCCCCCGATGTGATGTGCCGTCGCCCCTTGTTGCGTTGCAACAAGTCCCGCGCGACTATAGAGGAAGGAAGCGCGGCGCGGCAACGTCCGGCCGGGCAACGTCGGCAACCGGGGGGATTCGGCGATGACAAGTGCCAGAAAGGCGGCTCCGGCCCCTGCGGTCCGGACCCTGAAGGGGATCGCCCTGTTCGCCCCGCTGGCCGAAGGTCCCCGCCAGGCGATCGAGGCGAAATGCCGGTGGCGCGCCTTCGATGCCGGCCAGCCGATCATCGACCGCGACAGCGACGACAGCGACGTCTATTTCCTCGTCGCCGGCCGCGCGCGGGTCGTCGTCTATTCGCAATCCGGTCGCGAGGTCAGCTTCGACGAGATCGAGGCGGGTGCCTGCGTGGGCGAGCTTGCGGCGATCGACGGCGAGCCGCGCTCGGCCAGCGTCGTGGCGCTGGAACCGTCGCTGCTCGGCGTCCTCGCCCGCCAGGCGTTCCTCGACGCCGTGCTCGCGAACCCGCCCGCCCAGCTCGCCCTTCTCGACCACCTCGCCCACATGGTGCGCCACGCGACGTCGCGCATCGTCGAGCTTTCGACGCTGGGTGCCCACAACCGCGTCTATGCCGAGATCCTGCGGCTGGCGAAGCCGGCGGCCGGCGGGCGTACGGTGATCCGTCCGATCCCGGCGCACGGCGACATCGCGGCGCGCGTGTCGACGACGCGCGAGACGGTGGCGCGGGTCTTCTCCGAACTGGCGCGCAAGAAGATCGTCGTGCGCGAGAAGGCGGAACTCGCCGTGATCGAGCCCGACCGACTCCGGGAAATGGTCCACGAATTCAAGCAGGCCTGAGCGCGCCTACTTCTCGCTCGCGACGTGGACGCCGTCCCAGTCGGCGGGCGGCGGGGCGGTTTCGTAGGCGGCGATGCGCGCTTCGAGCATCGCGTAGAATCCGTCGAGCAGGCCCTCGCCGCGCCCGCGCAAGCCGCCGAGTGCGGCGCGCGCCCCCGCCCAGTCCTGCCGGCGATAGGCGGCAAGCGCCAAATCGTGCGCGTCCTTCCAGCCGGCGAACGCCGCGTCGGGCGCGCCGGGCACGGCGGTGAAGATGCGCGCGGGGCGCGTCTTGCCTTTGACGCGCAGCAGGTCGATCTCGAGCAGCGCGAACGCGCCGGCGCACGCCGCCGCAGTCGACTCCGCGACCAGCAGCGACAAGCCGTACGACTTGCTCTGCCCTTCGAGGCGCGAACACAGGTTCACGTCGTCGCCGATCGCGGAATAGTCGAAGCGCTGCTCGGCGCCCATGTTGCCCACGCAGCAGATGCCCGTGTTGAGACCGATGCCGATCCGGACCGGCACGTGCCCGAGCCCTTCGGCCGCGCGTTCGGCGCGCCATTGGGCGTCGAAGGCCCTGGCCCCGGCGAGCATCGCCAGGGCCGCTTCAATCGCCTTCCTCGGATGGTCGGCGACGTCGACCGGCGCGTTCCAGAACGCCATGATCGCGTCGCCCATGTACTTGTCGACCGTGCCGCCGCTTTCGAGCACGCACGCGGTCATGCGCGTGAGGAAGCGGTTGAGGAAGCGCGTCAGGCCGTGCGCGTCGAACTGCTCGGAGATCGGCGTGAAACCGCGGATATCCATGAACATCAGCGTGATCGGCTTCATCTCGCCGCCGAGCGCCAGCTTCCCGGGATCGCGCGCGAGCTGTTCCACGAGCGCCGGCGCCAGGTAGCGGCCGAAGGCGCCGCGCACCTGCCGGCGCTCGGCCTCGCTGCGCAGGAAGGCGACGAGCGTCTGCACCATGTAGAGCGCCACCGCCGCGAGTGCGGGATAGACCGGATCGAACAGCATCCGGTGCGCCGCGAACGCGTACCACGATCCCGCGAACGCGAGGGCAAGCCCCCCCAGCAGAGCTAGGGCGCCCAACATCGCGCGCTCGAACGCCAGGAACGCGAGCAGCACGAGCGAAAATGCGGCAAGCCCGACGAACTCGGCGCCGTCCGCCCAGTCTGGCCGGTCGAGGAACGTCTCGGTGACGATCTGCTCGGCGATCTGCGCATGCACCTCGACGCCGGCTGCGACCGGATTGAGCGGCGTGGCGCGCAGATCGCGGAGACCGGGAGCGGACGTGCCGATGAACACTATTCGCCCGTCGACCGCATCCTCGGGCAGCTCGCCGAGAAGGACGCGCCAGGCCGGCTCCATGCGCGCGGGTACGGGACCGGTATCATAGAGCCGCACGCGCCCGTGCGAGTCCGTGGGGACGGTGAATGCGCCGATCTTGACGTCGACGAGTCCGGTTTCGGCTCCGAGACCCGACTGGCCCGAGGCGCCAACGGAGCGGAGGATATACGTCGTTGCATCCTGCGCGACGCGAAGCGCTTCTGCGGCAAGCGAGGGAAAAATCTCGCGCTGCGCGATCGGCGATGCGTCGACAAGCCGGAACATCACCGGGACCTCACGCACGATTCCGCTGCTGTCGAATCCGGTCGTGAACGAGCCCAGTCCCTTCGACGCGATCTCGAGGACCGGCAGATTGAGCGTGGCGCCCCGGTAGGCCGGCAGGAACGGGCGCGGGTCGGGGCCGGCAAGTGCCAGCCCCCATTTCGGCACGATCGTGCGCAGTTCCGTGCGCTCGCCCGACAGCGCGAATCCGAGGACCGACGGCGTCGCCCGCAGGGCGTCCCGCAGGGCCTCGTCGTGGTCCTGGATCCGTGCGGCAAGCGCCATCAGTGCCGGGTCTTCGGCATTCGTCGACCACAACGGGAGGATCGCGCGCGGACTGGTCCGGTCGGGCTCGGCAAACACGACGTCGAAAGCGATCGCAGCCGCTCCCATGTCGGACAGCCGTTGCGCAAGCTGCGCGACGACCGTTCGCGGCCACGGCCATTGGCCGAAGCGCGCGAGACTTTCCTCGTCGATGTCGACGATGCGTATGCCCGCATCCGCCCATGCGCGCGGGGCGATGCGCTGGTACTCGTCGAAGACCGCGGCGCGCAGACCCTGCAGCGGCGGCGGGTCGGCGGCCCGCAGCGCCAGCATGGCGCCCAGCAGAAGCAGGGCCGGCAGGAGTGCGGCCAGACGCTTGCGCATCGCTGCCCTACTCCCCGTCGTGGTCAGCGCTGGCCGACGACAATGCCGCCTGCCTGGTAGTTCGTGCCCGTAAGGCTGAAGTTGCCGCCCACGTTCTTCACCGGGTCCGACGTGCCGCGGAAGAACGAGCCGTTGATGTTGCCGGTCACGCCCGCGCCGTTCGACAGCGTTCCGACGAACTCGCGGCGATTGCCGGCCGTGACGGAGCCCGTGATCGTCGCAAGGCCGTCGAAGTTGGAGATCGACACGTTGCCGCTGTCGGTCCCGAAGTTCCAGGTCTGCTGGTAGTTGCCGGCCGCCGAGTAGCGGGCGCCGTTGTTGTAGACGGTACCGATCGCATGGCCGTTGTAGGTTGCCGTGCCGGAGGCAGGGATGTCGATGAAGGCCGGAAGTACCCCTGCGACCCATGTCGCGAGATTGTAGCGATCCGAGCGCCCGCCGGTGACGAGCGGGTCGGGGAAATTGACGCTTCCCGCCCAGAAGCCCCACTGAAGGCTCTCGAAGTTGTTGAAGGTCGCGTTCGGGAACGCCGACTGCAGCGCGGTCGAGGAGATCGCCGTCCATGGCACCATGTCGAGGCGGGCTGTCAACGGCTCGTTCGTGACCGACGCGGGACTGTTCGTCTGGTTCGACGTGACGAGTGCAGACGCGAAGGTCGAGTTGCCGTTGCCGTCGTTCGGGGTGCCGGGGTTGACCATCTCGCGCGCCGCCCATGTCTTCTCGTCGATCAGCGCCGAACGCGCGCCGCCGGCATCGAAGGTCGTGAACCCCGAGTTCGTGATGTCGCCAAGTGCGGCCGAGAAGTCCGCGGTGGCGCCGGCGATCGTCGTCGGGCGGGCGCCGAGGGCAAGCTTGAACGACTCGGCCGCCCCGAGACGCTCGAAGGCCAGCAGCGCCGTCACCGTGTTCGTCGACGGGTTGAAGCGCAGCACGGTCTGGGTCGGATCGTTGTTGAGCTGCTTGATCCCGAATACGTCGCCCCGCTCTGCGAGACCGGACACATAGCCGTTGAAGAAGGACGCGGACGCTGCGGTCGAGCCGGTGACCACGCGGTCGTACGACGCGACCGTGCTTGTCCTGTAGTATTGGTCGGCAGTGTTGTTGGGGAACCCGGACGCCGTCACGAGGCCGCGATAGGCGTCGTCGGTGACGCGCGTGTTGGACGTGTTGAAGCTGTTCTGCCCGAGGACGAAGTTCGTCGGCGCCCCGTCCGCGGTCAACGAACCGAAGAATCCTTGCCCGGCGCCGTCGACCTCGCTCGACGCGCTCCATCCGAGCCGTCCCGGACGGACGTCGCCGGTCAGGTCGTAGGTCGCCCGTCCGCCGCCGGCGATCAGCGTTTTGCCCGAACCGTCGTCGAAGATGTTGACGGTCGTCACCGCCAGCAGGTTGCGCTGCGATGAACCCGATCCGTCGAATGCGAAGCTCACCTGCATGCCGCGGCCTGCCGTTCCCCCGCCGGCAGGCGTGACGGTCGTGAATTTGCCGATCCAGGGATTGGCGAAACTTCCGCCCGCTTCCATCGGTGGCACGAACGGGATGTTGGAACCCAGCAAGGGATCGCCGCGCAGCGTGTACTCGCGCACGACGCGCGACGAGTTGTCGCGCAGTGCCGCACCGGACACCGGCGTGCCGGCGAACACGGCAAGCTTCTCGCCGTTCGAGATCGTGTAGTTGCCGAAGAAGAACCGGCGGTCGCTCGAAAGGAAGGAGCTTCCCTGAAACGTGCCCGGCGGTGCCGCCGTGCCGCCCGGCCCTGTGGCGAAGAACCGGCCGGCGGCGTCGTTGGGGACGCCGAAGGTGAACGTCTCGCCGTTCGCGAGCGTTCCGTTGAAGCGCCCGTCGGTGATCGTGGCGCTTAAGGTGCGCGTGCCGTTCGTGCCGTCGAAGTTGGGGCGCGCCGGATTGGTACCTGCCGCATCGATCCAGTTGCCGTAGCGCGCCCGGCCGAAGATCGTGTAACCCAGCGAGAATCCCTGCAAGTTCTGCTGGATCGTCGAGACCGCACCTGTCTGCGCAGCACCGGTCGTATTCGCGATCTGGCCGCCCGCTTGGGCGCTCTGGGCCGCCTGCTGCGCCGGCGGAGGGCCGGCGGCAAAGCCAGGCTGGATGTTCCCGACCGTTGCGATCTGCGTGGGCGCCACACCGGAGTTCCGTCCGGTGAAGCCCGAGCCGCCGAGCGCCCCCTCGATGGCGGCCCCGGCAGGTGCCGGACCCGGCTGGGACGCCGGCCCCTGTGGCGTGGATGCCTGTTGTGCCGGCGCCTGGGCGCCGGATTGCTGGGGAGCGCTCCCTTGCTGGACGGGCGGGGCTGCCGAGGGCGCCTGCGCCCGCGCCACCTGCTGGGTCGGGCCGGCTTCGAGCTGCCCCTTGGCTAGGGATATCTCGGCTTCGCTGGCGCGACGCACGGCAATACCGCCGTCCGCGGGCACAGGCGGCGCGGCTGGCGGCGCCCCTTGCGCCTGCGGTGCGGCCGGCGCCGGCAGCGCAACTGCGACGGAGCGCGGCGCCGCGACTTCGGCGATGAAGCCCGGACGGGTCAGGGTCGCGTTCTGCCCATCGGCGGTACGCACCGTCGTCGTGCCGAACACATGCACGACCCGCGTCGAACCGTCGTCGGCCACGCTCGGCATGGTCACGCCGCCGCGGATTCCGATGGTCGCCGACGGCGTGCTGATCGCCACTTCACTCTGTTTGGAAATCTTGCCGCCGACGAACCGCATCGTGCCGCGCGCCAGGGTCACCGCCATCTGGCCCGTCCCGTTGGCCGGGTTGTAGACGTACTGGTCGATGACGAGCTGCGCGTCGGGACCGACCGATATGGCCGACTGGTCGTTGAACAGCAACTGCACCTGCCCCGACGGGCCGGTCTCGATGCGCTCCTTGTAGATGACGTCGTTTCCGACCATCAGGACCTTCTGCCCGCCGTCCGGTCGGACGCCGCGCGCATCCGGATTCACCGCCGAGGTCACGCCGACGGGCGTGTCCGACTGCTGCTGGGCAAACGCCGCGTTCGCCGCGAGGAGTCCGGCAGCCAGGGCGAAAGTCGAAACGCCGATACGTCGCATCAGGGTTCTCCCATAGGTCGATGCTGGCGATCGTGACACGCCCGGCTGCCCCGCTCAGTGACCGCGGTCACTTCCATAGAATTTTAGCTAAAACAGCCACGAAACCCCCAAGGTCATGGAATCGTTCCGATACTTGTTGATCCGATAGCTCGACGTGACGATCTGGCGCTGGCCCACGGCGACAAAGGAGAGCCGTTCGGTGAGCGGGATGCCGAGGAGAAGACCGTAGCGCCATTCGAAATCGCCGCGCCGCGTACTCGAATCGATCGTGTCGTCGGGCGAGCGATAGGTGCCGACATGCCGGCCGACGGAGGTGCCCATCGTCCACGGCTCGCTGCCCAGCGCCGCCGGCACGTCCTGCTTTCGCGTATAGCCGAGCGTGAAGCTGTGCCTGTTGATGCGCTTGGTGCCGGTGCGCGCGAGGTCGCGCGAATACGCCGCATTCGCCGAAACCGTATCGACCGGCGTCAGGACGAACGTGAGGCCGGTCGTGAAAGCGTGCTCATGGCCGTTCTGCTGGCGGATCGTCCGGCGCGTCGAATCGGTCCGGTAGTTCTTGGCTCGGGCCTCGTAGCCGGCCGTCCACAGCACGTTCGACGCGGCCGGCGTCTGGAACTGCAGGCCGCCGCCGAGCGAATGGAAGTAGCGGTTGTCCTTGAGCGTCACGAGATTGCCCAGCGCATAGGGGCGCAGCGACGCACCCTCCAGCCCGTACCCGGCAAGCGAGAAGCGCGGCCCGCTATTGACCTCGAGAAGCCCGGTATTGAGAGAATGCACGTGGTTCTGTCGCGTGCCGTACAGCGAAAATCCGGTTTCCAGGGTGTCGCCCGCCTGACCGCCCAGATCGTAAGTGTGGTTGGCGGTGGCGGCAGCGAACAGGTTCCAGTCGTCGCGCTGGCCCACGCCGATATCGACCGGATCCGAGCCGGCGATCGCCGGGATCGGCACGAGCGTGTTTCCGTATCCCGAAGTCGCGTTGGTCTGGTAGCGCAGACCCGTGAGCACCGAGCCAGAAAACTTGTGGCGCGACTGGCGCTTGTCGATCTCGGCCTCGAACTGCGCCACACGCGCGCGCACTTCCGGCGGTGCCGCGCCGCCGGCGACGGCGGAAGCGAAATAGCTGCGGGCAAGCTCGAAGGATTCGAGACGGTAGTAAAGCACGCCGAGCTCGAGGCGCACGCGTGGGAGATCGGGATCGATCAGGAGCATGCGCTCGAGTGCGGCGATGGCGCCCTCGTAGTTTCCCGCACGCGCGGCAACATCAGCATAGGCGAAGGTGAGCTGCAGGTTGCCCGGATCGCGCAGCATCCTCTCGAAGGCGCCGTCCATCTGGGGGGCAAGCTCGGGGCTAGCGACCTGGGCGAAGGCGGGTCCGGCGAGCATCGCGCCCAGCATGAGGACGCACACCCGGAGCCGTGCGGCCGCACGGCTCGCTCGGCCGGCTTTTCGGATCGTACGGATCATGTCGCCCGGTGCATGAAATCCCACTTGCGGCAGGATTAAAGACTACATGCCCCGATCCGGACAACCGATAAACACTCCTAATTCCAATCGGATACGGACCGATTACCCGGTGTTGTGCGTGCTTTTGTCCGCTACCCCTGCCTCTAGGGCGTCGGCTTCGGGGAAACGACCGGCGGCGGCTCGTCGGTCGAGCCGACATAGCGCGCGAACAGGCGGGCACCCAGCCGGCTGACGTCGTCCATGACGAGGAAGAAAGCGGGCACGAAGACGAGCGACAGGCCGGTCGACACGATCAGGCCGCCGACCACGGCGATGGCCATCGGAGAGCGGAACTCGCCGCCGTCGCCCACGCCGTAGGCCGAGGGCAGCATCCCCGCCGCCATCGCGATGGTCGTCATGATGATGGGCCTCGCGCGCTTGCGGCCCGCGTCCACGATCGCGGTCAGGCGGTCGACGCCCCTGGCGATCTCCTCGATCGCGAAATCGACGAGCATGATCGCGTTCTTGGTCACGATGCCCATCAGCATCAGCAGCCCGATGACGACCGGCATCGAGATCGGCCGCTGGGTGACGAGGAGTGCCAGCACCACGCCGCCGAACGACAGCGGCAGCGAGAACAGGATCGTGACGGGCTGCAGGAACGAGCCGAACAGCAGCACGAGCACCCCGAAGACCATCAGCAGCCCCGCCCCCATGGCGGTCGCGAAGCTCTGGAAGACCTCGGCCATCACCTCGGCATCGCCCGACGTGCGGATCTCGACGCCCGGCGGCAGCGAACGCGCCACGGGCAGGTTCATCGCCTGCTCGATCACGTCGCCCAGCGCGTCGGTGCCCAGCATGTCGGCCTCGACCGCGATGCGCCGCACGCGGTCGTAGCGCTCGATGGAGGTCGGGCCCTGTCCGAAGGTGATCTCCGCGACGGTCGCGAGCGGGACCGGCCCGCCGCGCGCGGTCGGCACCTTCAGCGCCTCCAGCGTCTGCGCCTCGGTGCGTGCGCGCGCGTCGAGCTGCACGCGGATCGGGATCTGGCGCGTGCCGACGTCGAACTTGGCGAGATTGGCGCCGATGTCGCCGATGGTGGCCACGCGCAGCGTCTCGGCGATCGTGTCGGTCGACACGCCGAGGTCGGCGGCAAGGTCGGCGCGCGGGCGGATGCGGATCTCGGCCCGGTCGAGGGCCGCGGTCGACACCACGCCCTGCACGATGGGCAGCGTGCGCATCTCGCTGGCAAGGCGCGTCGAGATCTCGCCCGTCACGGCCGGGTCGTCGCCGGTGACGAGCAGCGTGAGCCCGCGCTGGCCGTTCTCGTTGAGCCGCCAGAAGCGGATGTCGGGGATGTCGGCAAGCTCGCGCAGGATCTCGGCTTCGAGCGCCTTCTGCTTCTTGTCGCGCTGGGTCTTGTGGACGAACTGGATCGTCAGCGTGGCGCGGCGCACCTCGCGCCCGCCGTTGGGCGTGCGTCCGCCGTCGACGAACACGCTCTTCACCTCGGGCCGGTTGCGCAGCCGGTCGACGATCCCGCCGGTCACGGCCTGCGTGTCGGACAGGCGCGCGCCCGGCGGCAACTCGACCACCATCAGCGTGCGCGCCACGTCCTCGCCCGGCAGGAAGCCCGACGGCAGCAGGGCCGTCGACCAGATCGATCCGGCGAACAGCACGAGTCCGATGACGACGGTCTTGAAGCGGTGGCGCGTCGACCACTGCACGAGGCGCAGGTACGCGCGCATGATGCGCCCGTCGACTTCCGCCTTGTGCGCGACCGGGCGCAGGAAATAGGCGGCGAGCATCGGCGTGATGAGGCGCGCGACCAGCAGCGAGAACAGCACGGCCGCCGCCACCACCAGCCCGAACTGCTTGAAATACTGCCCGGCGATGCCGCCCATGAAGCTGACGGGCGCGAACACCGCGACGATGGTTAGCGTGATGGCGACGACGGCAAGGCCGATCTCGTCGGCGGCTTCCAGTGCCGCACGCCACGGCGTCTTTCCCATCTGCATGTGGCGCGCGATGTTCTCGATCTCGACGATGGCGTCGTCGACGAGGATGCCCGTCACCAGCGTGATGGCCAGCAGCGACACGAGATTGAGCGAGAACCCCATCAGGTCCATCGCCCAGAAGGTCGGCACGATGGCCAGCGGCAGCGTGATCGCGGTGATGAGCGTGGCCCGCCAGTCGCGCAGGAACAGCAGCACCACCGCGACGGCGAGGGCCGCACCCTCCAGCAGCGAGGCCATCGCCGAATGGTAGTTGCCCATCGTGTAGGTGACGTAGCTGTCGATGCGCGAAAGCGTCACTTCGGGGTGGCGGGCCTGCAGGCTCGCGATGCGCGCGTCGATCGCGACGGAAAGCGTGGCGTCGCTTGCCCCTTTCGCCCGGCTGATCGCGAAGGCGACGACCGGCTCGCCGTCGAAGCGCGCGAAGGTGCGCATCTCGGCGTGGCCGTCGACGACTTCGCCGAGTTCCTCGAGGCGCACCTTGCGCCCGCCCGAAAGGGCGATCGCGGTGTCGGCGAGGCTTTCAAGCGTGTGCGTGCCGGCAAGCGTGCGGATCGACTGCTCGCGCCCGCCGACCTCGCCGCGCCCGCCGGCGAGATCCACGTGCGTGGCGCGAAGCTGGCGGTTGACGTCGGCCGCCGTCACGCCGAAGGCGGCAAGGCGGTCGGGATCGAGCGTGATGCGGATCTCGCGGTCGACGCCGCCCACGCGCTCGATCTTCGACACGCCGCGGATGCCCTGCAGGTCGCGCGCGACCGTGTCGTCGACGAACCACGACAGCTCCTCGACCGACATCTGCGGGGCGCGCGCGGCGTAGGTGACGATGGGAAGCCCCGCGATGTCGATGCGCTGGACGACCGGCTCGTCGATCGTGCGCGGCAGGTCCTGGCGGATGCGCGCGAGGGCGTCCTTGACGTCGTTGAGCGCGCGGTCGACCTGCGTCTCCAGCCGGAACTCGATGGTCGTGCCGGAATTTCCCTCGGTCACCGTCGAGACGATGTGCTTGACGCCGGCAATGCCGGCGACGGCGTCCTCGACCTTCTTGGTGACCTGCGTTTCCAGCTCGGAGGGTGCTGCACCCGACTGGGTGACCGTGACCGAGACGAACGGCGCGTCGATGTTGGGAAAGCGCGTGATCGGCAGGTTGGCGAAGCCGAACAGCCCCAGCACCGTCAGCACGAGGAACAGGACGATCGAGGGCAGCGGCTTGCGGATCGCCCAGGCGGAAACGGGGAAGGCCATGCTCAGTTCGCCTTGTCGGCGAGCAGCGGGCGGACCTGGTCGCCGTCGCGAAGGAAACCCGCCGCGCGCGCCACGACCAGCAGGTCGGGCGTGAGCCCTTCGCGGATCTCGATATGGCCGTCGGCGACGAGGCCGGTCTTGACCGGCTTCACGACGATCTTCGTACCGTCGACGATCTGCACGGCGGCACCGTCGTTGCCGTAGACGACGGCGCCGACCGGCACGGCCAGCACCGTGCGGCGCGCGACCTCGATCGAGCCGCGCGCGAAGGCGCCGATGCGAAGGCCGGCATCCCGAGGCAGCGCGATGCGCACCTTGCCCAGCCGCGTCGTGCGGTCGATCTCGGCGGGAACCAGACGCACGGTCCCGGCGATGTCGGGCCGGCCGCTGATCGAGATGCGCGCGGGCTGGCCGACCGCGAGATTGGCGATGCGGGTTTCCAGAAGCTCCGCCTCCAGCTCGATCTCGGCATCGGCGACGATGCGGAACAGCGCTTCCCCGCCGGCCGCGGTCATCTGGCCGATGCGCGCCGTGCGGCGCGACACCGTGCCGGCGCGCGGAGCCTTCACCTCGCTGCGCTCGATGCGGACCTGCAGTTCGCGTCGCTGGGCCTCGACCTGGGCCTTCTCGGCGATGGCGAAGGCAAGCCCGTCGCGCGATGCGGCAAGGCGCCCCTGCGCCGAACGGGCGGCGGACACGCGCTGTTCGAGCGTGGCTTCGGTCGCGTTGCCGGAATTGCGCAGCGAGCGCGCGCGTTCGAGCGCCTGCTGGGCCTCGACGCTGGCGGCGTCGGCCTGGACGATCTGGGCGCGGGCCTGTGCGATCGACGCGTCGGCGCGCGCGAGCTGGGCGGCGTTCTGGGCGAACTGGGCGTCTAGCAGGTCGCGCGACAGGCGGGCGAGCACCTGGCCCTCGCGCACGCTCTCCCCCTCGTCGATCAGCACTTCGGCAATCCGGGCACCTTCGTTCTCTGCGAGCACCAGCACTTCCTCGCGCGCCACCAGCGTGCCGGTGACGAGCACCGTGTCGACGAGTTCGCGCGTGGCGCTGACGACGACCGACACGGCCGGCGGCGGATTTCCGCGCGCGGCTTCGGCCTTCGCGGTCTGGGCGGCGGCGGGTGCCGCGAGGACGAACAGGGCCGCGACGAGTATCGGAATCCGGCGCATCACTTGCGCGCTCCTCTGGTGTTCTTGCGTGTGGAAAGGGCCGGCTCGAGTTCGGCGCGCAGGAAGGCGAAGTAGAGCGAGATCGACGGGCGCGGATCGAAGTCGGCGGCGATGGCGCGGCGAAGCATCAGGCCCTCGAACACCGCGTTGGTGAGCATCGAGACGCGCACGCTGTCGAGGCCCTTGCGCAGCGTGCCGTTGGCGATGCCCTGGACGAGCACCTCGGTCAGGCTCTGCTGGATGAAGGCGTAGATGCGCCGCGAGTTGCGGTTGATCGCGTCGCTGCGCGTGGCTTCCGACGAGATCTCGGTCCACATGCACAGGTTCTCGCGCGGGCGCTTCCACAGATACTCGGTCATCATCGCCTCGAGACCGGCGATCACGTCGCGCGCCGAACGCGCGGCGGCGAAGCCGTCGGCCGCCTCGTTCATGTCGCGCTCGCAAAGGCCCTCGATCAGCGCGTCCTTCGAGGGGAAGTAGCGGTAGAGATTGCCCGCACTCATCCCGGCGGCGGTGCAGATCTGCTGCATCGACGCGTTGTGGAACCCGAGCCGGATGAAGCAGCTCTTCGCCGCATCGAGGATCTGGGTGCGCCGGTCGGCGCGGGACTGGGGAGCGAGGCGGGGCATGACGCCCATAAAGTGAATAAACGTTCATTTTGTCAA
>JBIKWI010000248.1:0-4247 GCA_044356395.1 Tagaea sp.
GAATTCCTCGAGCCTGTTGATGCAGCGCAGAAGCGAACTCTTGCCCGATCCGCTGGGACCACAAATCACTGTGCAGCTGCCGTGGCCGAATTCGGCGGACACGCCATCGAGGGCTTTGAAGCCACCGTACCAGAGGCTGACGTCTTCGACGGTAACGAGGGGCTTTTTCATCGCGCGCTCGCCGCTCGGCGTTCGAGTCTGCGGGCGAATAGGGACCCCGCGAAGCAGACGCAAAAGTACACGAGAGCCGCGAAGAGATAGAGCTCCACGGGACGAACCGTGCGCTCCGCGACGACGAACGTGCTGTGCAGCAACTCACGCATGCCCACAACATACGCGATCGTGGTCCCTTGGAACACGATGATGGACTGCGTCACGAGCGACGGCATCATGCTGCGCAGCGCTTGCGGCAGAACTACGACGCGCATCGCCTGCGCGTAGGTCAAACCTGTAGACATGGCGGCCTCGAGCTGGGCTTTTCGAACCGATTGAATGCCGGATCTGACGATCTCGGCGAAATACGCCGCGAAGAAGATGACGAACGCGACGAGGACCGACATGAAGTCGCCAATCGGCCGGCCGGTCAGTATCGGCACGAGAAAAAAGAACCAGAAGACGATGAGAATGAGAGGGTTGCTGCGCATGCCGTGCACGACGACCGCGGCGGGAAGCCGCAACCAGCGCCGCGAACTGATCCGTGCCACCGCCAACAAGCAGCCTAGCGGAAAACTGAGGCCGACCGTCACGGCCGCCAATTCGATGCTCGTGCGCAATCCCGCCGCGAGGAAGGGGAGATTGTCGCCGATCACGTTCCAGTCGAGCGCCATCGATCACCGCCTCGCGATCAGGCCAGGCACGCGCAACCGATGCTCGAGCCATGCCATGCCGGCGACGATCGCGGCCGTCGTGGCCATGTACGTCGCCGAGGCCAGCGCGAATGCCTCAATGCCGCGAAACGACCACGCTTCGATCGAACGCGCCGCGTAAGTGATTTCGGCGACTCCGATCGTCAAGGCGAGGGCGGAGTTCTTGAACGTCGTCATGAATTCCGAGGAAATCGCGGGAATCATCACGCGAAAGGCGTAGGGCACGATCACGTATCGGTACATTTGGAGTTCGGTCAGCCCGGATGCGCGCGCGGCCTCGAACTGGCCTTTGGGGATCGATTCGAGACCGGAGCGAATCTGCTCCGCCACCCGTGCGGCCATGTAGAGCGACAGCCCGACGAGTGCGGTCAGGAACTGGACATTGTCGAGGCGGTTCCAGGCCAGCATCCAGTCGCGCGGCAGCAACAGCGGGATGGCGAAGTACCAGATGAACAATTGCAGAAGCAGCGGCACGTTCCTGAAAACTTCGACATACGCACCGCCGACGAATCTCAAGAGCCGAGAACGCGCTATCCGCAGCGTGCCGATCGTCATGCCGATCGCCAGAGCGAGAATCCAGGCGAGCATGGACAGAGCCATCGTCGTGATAAGCCCCTCGACGATCCAGCTGCGCGCCGGCTCGGCCCAAAGGATCGACCATTTGAATTCGTAATTTAGCGGCATTGCTCTGCCGGTCTCGCTCCGGCGGATCGCGGCAGCCGCGCGAGCGCTTCAGCGATACGCGCGACCCCGCGACGGATGGCATCATCGCCAGTCTTGAACACGAACCGCAGATGCCCTTCGCCGCCCTCGCCAAAGGCGACGCCGGGCGTCGCCGCGACGCGTGCTTCGCCCAAAAGGTATTCGGACAGCTCTGTCGAGCTCATACCGAAAGACGCGAAGTCTGGAAGCCCGAAATAGCCGCCTTCCGGCGCTACGAAATCGACGCCCGGAATGGCCCGTAGCGCCTCGACGAGGGCGGTTCGCCGCTCCGCGTAGATCGTCCTGATTTCGGCGAACGGCAAATCGCTTTCGCCCAGGCCACTGCGGATGGCAGCTTCGGCGCCCGCTTGCATGATCGCCGCCGGGCACGTCACGGCATGGGTGTGGACCTGCGTCACGCGGCGCGCTAGTTCGCCGTCGGCGACCAGCCAGCCGATCCGCCAGCCCGCCATATTGTAGACCTTGCTGACGGTCTGGATCGTCACGGTCCGCGGCGCGGCACCGGGAAGGCTCGCGAGCGAAACGAAGACACGTCCGTCGAACACGAAATGCTCGTACGCTTCGTCCATGATGACGACCAGTTTTGCGTCGCTGGCGAATCGTGCGATGGCTTCCAGTTCGGCGCGCGCAAGGACCCTGCCCGTCGGGTTGTGAGGGTTGCTCAAGAGCAGGACTTTGGTGCGCGGCGTGAGCGCGCGCTCGAACGCCGACAAATTCGGGCGGAAGCCATTCCCGGCATGCAGCCGGACGGGAACCGGCGTGGCGCCGGCAAGCCGTACCAGCGGCTCGAAACCGAGATAGCCAGGGTCCTCGAGTATCACCTCGTCGCCTTCGCCGACCAGCGCGAGGAGCGCGGCCAAGATCGCTTCCTTGGCGCCAACCGTCACAACGATCTCGCCGTCCGGATCCGCCTGAATGGCGTTCTCGAGCGCGAGTTTGCGAGCGATGGTCTGGCGCAATTCTGGATCGCCGCGCGGATCTGTATAGAACGCCGAACCGGCGCGCCCCATAGCTTCAGTCGCGGCGCGGATTGCGGCCGACGGCGGCGGACCTTGGCGCGAAAAGTCCTCGACTTCGATTCCGGCCCCCCGCAACGCCCGGACTCTGGCCATCAAGGCGTGCGAAGGGGCCGCTCCGATGCGTTCGAGGCGCTTGGCGAAAATCGGCGTCAAGACGGGGCCGGGTCCTCAGCGCGCCGCCTGGATGAAGCGCTCCGCGCCGTCGGGGCATTGGTTGCGGATCATGAAACGGACCTCGGGAGTCAATTCGCGCTCGTATCCGGCCTTCGCGTTCGGGCCCTTGAACCAATCGTCGTAGAGCCGATCGTAGCCGCCGGTGGCGATGAAGTAGCAAAGCGCGTGATCGATCATGCGCCGCCAATTCGAATCGTTCTTCTGCAGGATGATGCCGCTCACGGTGCAAAAGATGTCGGGCCCACGCACTTCCCAGTCCTTGGGGTTGGGCGACGCGGACGACAAGGTCAGAAGCGCGTCCTCCATCGTCACGTGCGCGTCGGTCTTTCCCTGACTCAGCGCCAGAAATCCCGTCGAGTGGTTGTCGAATGGCATGATCCGGACAGGCGGACGCAACCGGCCATCCGTGTTCATGCTAGAGAGAAGACGCTCCTCGAGGCTCCCTTGCGTTACGCCCACGCGCTTGCCCGCGAGATCGCCCGTGGCGCGGATGGTGCTATTCGCAGCGACAAGTTTCTTGACGCACACGGCGTTGGTGATCAGGGAAAAGTCGACGATCTCTTCGCGGTCGATCGACTTGCCAGCACTGCCGAAATAGGCGTCGATCGTGCCGTTGACCACCAACGGAATGCGCGTCTGCGGCGTCACCGGCCGCATCTCCAGCGCCAACTCCATCGACAGCTTGCGCTCGATGATGGACTTCAGTTCCTTGGCGAGATCGATCGTCCAACCGACGCGTTGACCGCTCCGGTCGGTGAATCCATAGGGCGGCGTGGACTCACGAACGCCGATGACGATCTTCTTGTCGCGCTGGATGTTGTCCAGGCGGCTTTGCGCGAGCGCCGGGGCCGACCATACGATCGCCGACACCGCGCAGAGCGTCATGCCAAATCGAACAAGAGTCCCGAACTGCCGGATCATCAGCCGCCTCCTTTTTCGTATGCTTGCCGGCAATCATGCGCGAAATTGCGCCGGAACGAAAGCCATTCCCGGACCCGGGCTTCCGTTCGAAGGCGCTCAAGTCTGGTATGAACGCATCTCAAGTGGCCGATGCGACGGAGCATGATGCATTGTGGCGAAGGAGATCGGCCAAATGAACAGACCACCGCTGAGAGCTCTGGCCGCATTCGAAGCATCCGCGCGCCGCGCCAACTTCTCGGAAGCCGCCAAGGAGCTCAACATCACGACCTCCGCGGTCAGTCACCAAATCAAGTCGTTGGAGGCGTTTCTCAACGCGAAACTGTTCGAACGCGGCAGCCGCGGCGTCAAGCTCACGCGCCAGGGCGCTTTGTATTTCGACGCGATCCACCAAGCCTATCTACGCATCGACGACGGCACGCGGCGTCTGATTCGCCGGAAGGCGGAGCAACCGCTTACCATCCGCTGCGGCGTCAGCTTCGGTCTTCGCTGGCTCGTGCCACGCTTGCCGATGTTTCTCGCGGATAACCCCGGACTCGAGCTTCGT
>JBIKWI010000249.1:0-4236 GCA_044356395.1 Tagaea sp.
CACCGCCGGTTCCTGAGGCGGACAACCGATACAATTTAGGGGAACTCGCCACTTGAAGCCCGCGGCAGACGACGCCTAGCATATCGTCTCGGATTCATGCGCGTAGCCGACCCGTCGCAAAAACGTTTACTCCGACCGGAGGTCCATCCCGTGATCAAGCGCCGAACCCTGCTTTCCGCCGGCATCGCAGTCGCGACCGCAGCCTCATTCGGCCATCGGGCGAATGCCCAATCGCCGCGCCGTGGCGGTCGGCTGATCGTGGCGGCGGACTCCGAGCCGCGAAACCTCAATCCCGCGATGATCGCCTCGAACGGTGTGTTCCATGTTTCGTCGAAGATCGTGGAGCCTCTGGCGGAGGCGGCCTACGGCACGCCGGATGGTCTGGCGCCGCGTCTCGCGCTGAGTTGGGCGGGTTCCGGCGACGGGCGGTCGGTCACATTCCGGCTGCGGCCCGGCGTGACGTGGCACGACGGCCGGCCGTTCACCGCAGCCGACGTCGCGTTTTCGGCGCTGGAGGTCTGGAAGAAACTCCAGAGCTTCGGCCGGATCGTGTTCAAGGATCTGGTTGCCGTCGATACGCCCGACCCGCTGACGGCCATATTCCGCTTCTCCGAGCCGACGCCGGTCCAACTTATCCGCAACGCGCTCCCCGCGCTGACGGCCGTGGTGCCCAAGCACCTCTATGAAGGGACCGACATCGCCGCGAACAAGGCGAATGCGGCCCCGGTCGGGACCGGTCCGTTCCGTTTCGCCGAAACGAAGCCCGGCGAGTACACGCGCCTGACGCGCAATCCGACCTATTGGTCCGCAGGGCAACCCTATCTCGACGAGATCGTGTACCGCGTTCTTCCGGACCGTGCGGCGGCGGCGGGGGCCCTGGAGGCAGGGGAGATCCAACTGGCGGCGTTCTCCCAGGTGCCGTTGCAGGAACTCGCCCGGGTAGGCAGCGTCCGCGGCCTTTCGGTGGTGACGAAGGGCTACGAGGCGCTGACCTACCAGTTGGTCGTCGAAATCAACCACCGGCGGCCGGAACTTGCCGACCTGCGTGTCCGCCGCGCGATCGCGCACGCGATCGACAGGGATTTCGTCGTCAAGACGGTCTTCCTCGGCTTTGCGACGGCCTCGGACGGCCCGGTTCCGAAGTACGACGGGCAGTTCCACGCCGCCGGTCTTGCCATGCCCGGCTTCGACGTCGCGCGGGCGAACGCGCTTCTCGACGAGGCGGGCCATCCGCGCGATGCGCGCGGCATGCGTTTCCGGCTGCGGCTGCTTCCAGCACCGTTCTTCAACGAGACGCGGCAGTTCGGCGCCTATCTGCGCCAGGCGCTTGCGGCGATCGGGATCGACGCGGAACTCGTCAACAACGATGCGGCGGCGCACCTGAAGGCGGTTTACACCGACCATGCGTTCGATATCGCGGTCAATCCGCCCGTCTATCGCGGCGACCCCGCGATCTCCACGACGATCCTTGCCCAGGGCGGGCTGCCGGCCGGCATTCCGTTCGCCAATCAGGGCGGCTATCGCGACGCGCAGATGGATGCACTGATCGCCCGCGCGGCCGGCACGCTCGACGAGGCGCAGCGTACCGGTCTCTACCACGAGTTCCAGCGCAAGGTCGTCGCCGATCTGCCGTTCATCAACGTGGCGGAGTGGGGCTTCACGTCGGTCGCGAGCACCAGGCTCCGGAACGTCGATTCCAATCCGCGCTGGGCGGTATCGAACTGGGCGGACGTCTGGCTCGACGCCTGATGCGTTCGGCACGGCTGATCGCCCGTCGCCTGCTGGGGATCGTCCCGGTTCTCGCCATCGTCGTCGGCGGCACGTTTTTCCTGCTCGAGGCTTCGCAGGGCGATGCCGTCGACGCCTATCTCGTCTCGACGGGCGGCGATCGGGCGATGGCCGACCAGATGCGGCGCGAATGGGGTCTCGACAGCGGACCGTGGCAACGCCTCGTTTTCTATGTCGGCTCGCTTCTTCGGCTGGATCTCGGATGGTCGGTCGCGTTCTCGAGGCCGGTCATGCTGGTCATCATGGAGCGCCTGCCCAACACGCTGCTGCTGATGGGAACGTCGGTCGCGCTTGCTTTCGGCGTCGGCTCGCTACTCGGCATCCTCGCGGCCGACCGGCCCGGAAGCCCGACGGACCGGGTGCTTTCCCTCGGCTCGCTTGCCGTCTACGCGATCCCGGGATTCTGGCTCGGCCTCGTCCTGATCGTCGTGTTCGCCGTCCAGCTCCGGGTGCTGCCGAGCGGCGGGATCGAGACGATCGCGTCGGGAAAGCAGGGGCTCGAACGTGCCGCCGACATCGCGCGGCATCTGGTGCTTCCGGTCGGCGCGCTCGGCGCGCTCTATCTGGCACTCTACCTGCGGATGATGCGCGCGGGCATGGCGGAAGTCTGGCGCCAGGACTTCATCCGGGCCGCCTTTGCCCGCGGCCTGTCGCGCCGGCGGGTCGTCTGGCGCCATGTCGCGCGCAACGCCCTGCTTCCGCTCGTGACGATGCTCGGTCTGCAGGCGGCGTCGCTGCTTGGCGGCAGTGTCGTGATCGAGAGCGTCTTCGCCGTGCCCGGCCTCGGCCGGCTTGCCCACGAAGCCGTGGCGCAGCGCGACACGCCGTTGCTGCTCGGCGTTATCCTTGTCGGCTCGCTTGTCGTGATCGCCGTCAATCTCGTCGTGGATCTGCTCTATGCCGCACTGGATCCGCGCGTCGGTGCCGGACCGGAGACGGGCGCATGACCTTCCTGCGCCGTTTCTCGGCCTCGGTCGACGGACGGGTCGGCGCCGCGCTGATCGTCCTGCTTGCCGCCGTCGCCGTGCTTGCGCCGGTCGTCTATCCGGGCGATCCGCTTTCGATCGTCGGCAGCCCGATGACGCGGCCGTTCGTCGAACTGGCGACGCCGCTCGGGACCGACCGGCTGGGGCGCGATCTCCTTGCGGGTCTGCTGCATGGGACGCGCACGTCGATGATCGTCGGGCTGTTCGCGGCCGTCGCGGCCATCTCCATCGGTTCGGCGGTCGGCGTCGTCGCCGGGCTTGCCGGCGGCTGGACGGACGAAGTCCTGATGCGGGTCACCGAAGCCTTCCAGACGGTGCCGGGCTTCCTGCTGGCGCTCGCGTTCATCAGCGTCGTCGGCCCGTCGCTCTCGATGGTCGTGCTGGCGATCGCCCTGGGTGCGTGGACGGGGCCGGCACGCCTCGTACGCGCCGAAGTGCTGTCGATCCGCGAGCGGGATTTCGTCGCGGCGGCGCGGGTCGTCGGCATGCATCCCCTTGAGATCGCGTGGCGGGAAGTGCTGCCGCACGCGCTACCGCCGGTCGTGTCGCTCGCGTCCGTCATCGTCGCTGGCGCGATCCTGACCGAAGCGGCGCTGTCGTTCCTCGGCCTCGGGGATCCGAACCGGGTGACGTGGGGCGGGCTGATCGCGGAGGGGCGGACTGTCCTGCGCAGCGCGCCGTATCTTTCGATCGTCCCGGGCATCGCGCTTCTCACGACGGTGCTTTCCGTGCATCTAGCAGGCGAAGGGATCGTCGCGGCCCTGTCCGGCCGCCGGCAGTCCGCATGACGCCGGACGTGCTGGTCCGCCTCCGGAATTTGGGCGTCCGATACGCACCCGGATCGGCGCCGGCTGTCTCGGGCGTCTCGCTGTCGCTTGCCAAAGGCGACCGTCTGGCGGTGATCGGCGAAAGCGGGTCCGGCAAGACGACGTTGGCGCTGGCGATCGCGGACCTCCTTCCTTCGGGGGCGGTCACGGAGGGACAGGTCGACTGGCCGGCGTTCGGCGGTTGTCCCCGGCACGGCCGCGACATCGGGTACGTCTTCCAGGATCCGTCCGGCAGCCTCGATCCGGTGATGCGGATCGGCAGGCAGATCGCCGAGGTCGTCGCCGCTCACGAAACGACCGATCGCGACTCTGTTCGGGAGCGGACAGTCGGACTTCTGCGGCAGGTCGAACTGCCGGATCCGACGCATATCTCAGAGGCCTATCCCCATCAGCTTTCGGGCGGGCAGCGGCAGCGGGTGGCGTTGGCCATGGCATTGGCGGCACGCCCGCCCATCCTTGTCGCCGACGAGGCGACGAGCGCGCTCGATCCAGTCGTCCAGCGCAAGCTCGTCGGGCTTGTCGCAAGGCTCTGCCGGGAGCACGGGTTGACGCTCGTGTTCGTCACGCACGACATCGCGCTCGCGGCCGGGCTCGGAACGCGACTGGCCGTCGTCTATTCGGCGCGCCTCGTCGAG
>JBIKWI010000007.1:0-49171 GCA_044356395.1 Tagaea sp.
GCCGTGCTCGTGGCGCCAGCGGCGCGCGATGTCGAGCCGGTCCTGGAAATCGCGCGCCTGCTCGTTGGCGCGCGCGAGGTCGGCGATCAGCGCCGCCTTGCCCGGCGGCGGCGCGAAGAAGCCGGGGGTGAGCACGGCATCGAGCAGGTGGACGCGCGTGGCGATGGCCTCGGCCAGATGCGGGGCGGTGCCCATGATCTCGGCGGCGAGATCCACGAGGTCCGGGTTGGCCTGGAACAGCGAGAAGAGCTGGACGCCCGCCGGCAGCGCTTCGAGGAAGCGGTCGAAGCGCACGAAGCCGGCATCGGGCTGGGACGTGCGCGCGAAGGCCTCGACGATGCGCGGGGCAAGCTCCCCCAGCAGTTCGCGCGCGCGCGGCGAGCGCGTGCAGCGATAGCGCCCGGCATGCCAGCCGCGCACCGCCGCCGCGATGGTCGGCCCTTCCCTGAACCCCAGACGTGCGAGGGCGGCGAGCGTGCCCGGATCGTCCTCCAGCCCGACGAAAACGAGGCTGCTGGCGCCGGGCTTGGCTTGCGTCTCCTCGAACAGGCGGGCGTAGTGCTCCGCGACCGTCCCGAACACCGCGCGCAGCTTCGCGCCGAACGCCGCACCGTCGGCGAAGCCCATGAAGGCGGCAAGCCGCTCCCACTCGTCGGGGTCTTCGGGCAGCGTCTGGGTCTGCTCGTCGGCGATCATCTGCAGCCGGTGCTCGACCGTGCGCAGGAACGCGTAGGCGGGTTCGAGGTCGGCGACCGCCTCGGGCTTCGCGCGGCCCGCGGCGGCAAGCGCCTTCAAGGCCGCGATCGTGGCGGGGGCGCGCAAGGCCGGATCCCGCCCGCCCCAGATCAGCTGCTGGGTCTGCGCGTAGAACTCGATCTCGCGGATGCCGCCGCGGCCGATCTTCACGTTGTGACCGTGGAGCGCGATCTCCTCGCCGCCGCGATGGGCCTGGATCTGGCGCTTGATCGCGTGGATGTCGGCGATGGCGGCGAAGTCGAGATGCCGGCGCCAGACGAACGGACGCAGGAACGCGATGAAGCGCTCGCCCGCCTCGCGGTCGCCGGCGACGGCGCGCGCCTTGATCATCGCGGCGCGCTCCCAGTTCTGCCCGATGCTCTCGTAATAGGTCTCGGCCGCGAGCGTGGACAGCGCCATGGGGGTGGCCGCCGGATCGGGGCGCAGGCGCAGGTCGGTGCGGAACACGTAGCCGTCCGGCGTGCGCGCCTCCATGATCTTGACGAGGTTGCGCACCAGCTTGACGAAGACGGCCTGCATCTCGTCGGGATCGATGCCGCGCACGCGCTCGGTGTCGTAGAGCACGATGATGTCGACGTCGGAGGAATAGTTGAGTTCGCCCGCCCCGAGCTTGCCCATGCCCAGCACGACGAGGCCCGAGCCCTTCTCCGGTGCGGCCTTGTCGGCGAGCACGAGGCCGTCGCGCCTTGCCGCCTCGCGCAGCAGGTGCCGGCAGGCGAGATCCAGTGCCGTCTCGGCCGTCTGCGAGATCGCGGCGGTCACCCGGCCCACGTCCCACAGGCCGGCGATGTCGGCGAGTGCTATGGCCAGGGCCGCGCGCTTCTTCATCGTGCGCAGGCCCGCCATGATTTCGGCGGTCTCGACCGGCTTGCCCAGCGCCTTGCGCGCGTCGCCGATCGCGGCGGCGAACGCCTTGTCGGGGCCGGCGGAGACCAGGCGCGCCGCGTTTTCCGGATCGCCGAGGACGAGGGCCGTCAGATGCGGCGAATTGCCGAAAATCGCGTCGAGGATTGCCCGGCCGGGCTTGCCGGCGGCGAGTTTGCGGGCGAATAGGGCGAGGGGCTTGTCCGTTATGTCGTCGGCCGCCTCCAGCCAGCGTTCCCGCTCGCGCGCCACGGCCGCCGGATCGTGCGCCCTGGGCCAAGCCGCGCGTGCGAATCCGGGGTACAATGCCGCCATGCTGCGATTCCGTCCGTTCCGTTCCGTCAAGCCGTCCGACAGGTTGGCCCTGCGCAAGTCGAAGGGTCAAGCCGCGCGATGAGCCACCCCATCCGGCTGTTCTTCGAGATCCTCGGCTCGTTCGCGGCACTGCTGCTGATCGGCACCGGCCTGCTTTTGTGGCGGCTGACGGCGGGCCCGATCCTGGTGCCGTTCGTCACGCCGCTCCTCGAGGCGGCACTCGGCAACGATCCCGCGGGGCTGAAGATCGACGTCGGCGAGACCTGGATCGACTGGTCGGATCGCAGCCGCTCGATCCAGCTGCGCATCACCGATACCCACGTGTTCGGGCCCGACGGGCGCGAGGTTGCGCGCATCCCGCAGGCCTGGATGTCGCTGGTGGCGCGCCGGCTGCTGGCGGGCGAGATCCAGCCCGAGGAGCTGCGCGTCGACGGCCTGCGCGTGTCGCTGACGCGCGATGCCACGGGCAGCATCCGCATCGTCGAAAGCCTCGACGACGGCGACGCGGGAGAGGCGACGGCCGGCGTGGCCGCCTTCATCGTCAACGAGCTGGGCGGGCCGCCGGACATCGACCGGCCGCTCGGGCTGCTGACGGGGGCGACGTTCGTCGACATGACCGTGACCATCGACGATGCGGTGACGGGCCTCAGGGTCGCCGCCGAGCAGGCGAGCGTGCGCTTCCGGCGCGACGGGCGCGGCGTGGCGCTCGACGCGGTGCTGCCGATCCGGCTGGGCGACCAGCGCGTGCGCGCGGAGATCGAAGCGCTCTACGTGCCGCAGAACGAGGCCGTCGACATCGACGCGCGCCTGCACGGCATTTCGGTCGGCGGGCTTGCGACGCTCGATCCGCGCCTTGCGGCCCTGCGCGGCATCGAGGCGGTCGCCGATATCCAGCTCTGGACGCGCGTGACGGCCGACGGGCGCGTGGAGGGGACGCACATGACGCTGGATGCCGGCGGCGTCCGGATCGCCAATCCCGACATCTTCGCCAGGGCCGTCGACATCCGCGCCGTGGCGCTGCGTGCGCGGCTTTCCGACGACCTCTCGCGTATCGACGTGGACGAGGCGCGCGTCGATTTTGGCGGCGGACCGGCGGTCAGGCTGACCGGCTCGGTCGAGGACGCGCTGGGCCTGCCGCGTCTGGCCGCCGGCGCCGAGCTTTCCGGCTTCACGACGGCCGACGTCAAGCGCCTGTGGCCGGTCGGCGCCTCGCCCAACGCGCGCGCGTGGATCGAAGCCAATCTCGTCGACGGGCGGATTCCGTCCGCGCGCGGGGAGGTGGCCCTGCATGTCGGCGATGCGGCGTGGACGAAAATCGTCCTCGACCGCGCCCGGCTCGATTTCGCGGTCGAGGGGCTGACGGTGCGCTACATCGACGGCCTGCCGTCGGTGCGCGGCGTGGCCGGAACGGCGACGCTCGACGCGAAGAAGCTGGAGATCAAGGCCCGCAGCGGCACGATCGGCGACCTCAAGGTCGACGAGGGCACCATCGTGCTGACGGGGCTCGACCTCGCGGACCAGCGTGCCGCCATCGACGTGCGGGTGCAGGGCCCGGTCGTCGACGCGCTCAGGCTCGTCGACATGCCGCCGCTGGGCTTTCTTGCGCGCATCGGCGAATCGCCCGCCAGTTTCGGCGGCACCGCCGACATCCGGCTCGCCCTGCGCTTTCCGCTGCTGAACGCGCTGCGCTTCGAACAGGTCTCGGTCGTGGCCGAAGGAAAGGTCGCGGGCTTCACGCAGGCGCGCGCCGTCCTCGGCCAGCCGATCGAAGACGGCACGGTCGACGTGCGCGTGGACGAGCGCGGCCTCGACGTGCGCGGGAACGTCCGCCTGGCCGGAGCGCCCGCCGACATCGTCTATCGCCGCGAGTTCGCCGACGGCGTCGAGCCCGTCGAGCGGGCGAGTGCGCGCGGCCGGGCCGGAACGGCCGCGCAGGCGGCGCTCGGTTTCGATTTCGCGCCCTACGCGGTCGGGACGGCCGGCATCGATCTTTCGACGCGCGCCTTCCGCGACGGGCGACGCGACATCACGATCGATCTCGACATGGCCGAGGTGGCGCTCGCCGCACCCGAAATCGACTGGTCGCGTCCGGCGGGCCGCCCTGCGCGCGCGCGCCTGCAGCTGGCGCTGCGCAACGAGGTGCTGCGCACGCTCGACGTCCTCGATTTCTCGGGCGACGGCCTGTCGCTGCGCGGGCGCATCGAGTTCGACGAAGCCGGCAAGCTGTGGCGCGACGTCAGCCTCCAGCGCGTGGTGCTGCCCGGCCGCGTCGATCTCGCCGAGTTCCGCGCGCGGCGCGAGGCGCCGGCCGCGGGCGCCAGGCCGCGCCAGTTGCTCGATGCGCGCGGCGCCTTCCTCGACGTGTCGCCGTTCCTTGCCGACAAGTCGAAGCCAGACCCGGCGCGCCCGAACCTGAGCGTGCGGCTCGACATCGAGCGCTTCCGGATGGGCGAGAAGCGCGATCTGACGGGCCTCAAGGCCGAAGCGCGCCGCGGGCCCCTGCGGTGGGAGCGCGTGCAGCTCGACGCGACGACGGCACCGACGGCGGGCACGCCGGCCGGCGGCCGGCTCGACGTCGATCTCGACGTCGAAGACGGCGGGTCGGGCCGGCTCGAAGCCGTCGCCGAGGATGCGGGCGCGTTCCTCGACCTGCTCGAGATCACGCCCAACGTGGTCGGCGGGCGCTTCAGGATCTCGGGCACGGTCGATGCGGCGCGCACCGACAAGGCCGTCGTCGGCAAGATGTCGGTCGAGGAGTTCCGCGTGGTCAACGCGCCGGGCTTCGCGCGTCTGCTGTCGGTGGCGCTGCTGACCGGCATCCTCGACAGCCTGCGCGGCGAGGGCATCGGGTTCCAGCGCTTCGACGCCGATTTCGCGTGGGCCGATCCGAAGGTCGAGATCCGCGAGGGGCGCATGTACGGTGCGGCCCTCGGCGTGACGGCGCGCGGCGTGCTCGATCTGGAAGAGGATACCATCGACGTCGACGGCACGCTGGTGCCCGCCTATGCGGTCAATTCGATCCTCGGCAACATCCCGCTGCTCGGCCAGCTTCTGGTCGGCGAGCGGGGCGGCGGCGTGTTCGCGGCCACCTACCGTGCGAGCGGCGCGCTCGGCGATCCGCAGATCGGCGTCAATCCGCTGTCGACGCTGGCACCGGGATTCCTGCGCCGGCTGTTCGGCGTTTTCGGCGGCGGCAGTGCCACGCTGCCCGGCGGGGATCCGACGGCGGTCGAGCCGGGCCTGCCGGTCGATCCGAACCGTTAGACGGGCCCGAACCGCTAGACGGCCTTCACCAGCGCGTGGCGCTTCTTGCCGGCGGTCAGCTTGAGCGTGCCGTCGGCGGCGAGGTGGCCGGCATTCACGCTCAGCGCGTCGTTCTCCACGACGATGTCGTTGAGCCTGGCGCCCTTGCCCTGCACGAGCCGGCGCGCTTCGCCCTTCGAGGCGGCGAGATTGGCGCGCACGAGCAGATCGAGCACGGCGATACCCGACGCAAGCTCGCCGCCGGGAACCTCGACCGTCGGCAGGCCCTCGCCGGAAATGCCCTGCTCGAAGGTCTGGCGCGCGGTGTCGGCGGCGAGCGTGGCCGCCGCCTCGCCGTGGCACAGCTTCGTCGTCTCGAAGGCGAGGATCTTCTTCGCCTCGTTGATTTCGGCGCCCGCCAGCTTTTCCAGCTTCGCGATCTCGTCGAGCGGCAGGTCGGTGAACAGCTTGAGGAAGCGGACCACGTCGGCGTCCTCGGTGTTCCGCCAGTACTGGAAATAGTCGTAAGGGCTGAGGCGCTCGGCGTTGAGCCATACGGCGCCGGCCGCCGTCTTGCCCATCTTGGCGCCGGAGGCCGTGGTGAGCAGCGGCGTCGTAAGGCCGAATAGTTCTGCGCCCGCGAGGCGCCGGCCCAGATCGACGCCCATCACGATGTTGCCCCACTGGTCCGAGCCGCCCATCTGCATGGCGCAGCCGTAGCGGCGCGCAAGCTCGACGAAATCGTAGCTCTGCAGGATCATGTAGTTGAACTCGAGGAACGACAGCGGCTGATCGCGCTCGAGGCGCAGCTTCACCGAGTCCATCGTCAGCATCCGGTTGACCGAGAAATGGCGGCCGACCTCGCGCAGCAGCGGGATGTATTTCAGTCCGTCGAGCCATTCGGCGTTGTCGACCATCAGCGCCTTGCCGTCGGCGAAGTCGAGGAAGCCGTCGAAGGTGCGCCGGATGCTCGCGACGTTGGCCGCGATGTCGGCTTCGGACAGCAGCTTGCGCGCCTCGTCCTTGCCCGACGGATCGCCGATCTTGGTCGTGCCGCCGCCCATCAGCGCCAGCGGCCGGTGGCCGGTGCGCTGGAAGAGGCGCAGCGTCATGATCTGGAACAGGTGCCCGACATGCAGCGAGTCGGCCGTCGCGTCGAAGCCGATATAGGCGACCATCGGGGTGCCGGAGGACAGACGCGCGTCGAGCGCCGCCTCGTCGGTGATCTGGTGGATGAAGCCGCGGGCCTTGGCCTCGCGCAGGAATTCGGATTTCACGGTCGTCATGGGCTGCGACATAGCACGGCCTTCGGCCGCTCTCAAATGCGGGCGACGGGAACGATCTAGCGCTTGGTCGATTTCTGCGCGGTCGGCGCCTGCTTGCGCAGCGGCTTCTCGGCGGGCTTCGCCGCGACGGCCGCCTTCGCGGGGATCGCGTCCTTAGGCATCTTGCGCGCGGCCGTGCGCGCCGACACCTGCGTGGGCGGCAGCGGCGAGGGCTGCTTCTTGTCGACCGCCACGGGCTGGGGCGGCGGCGGGGGCGGGGGCGGCGCCATGGGAACCGGCACGCCCGCATACTCGCCGACCATCGCTTCCAGCTTGTCGAGCCTGTCGGCGAAGAAGTGGTTGGCGCCCTTCATCACGCGGTAGTCGACCTTGATGTCGCGCTGCTTGGCGAGCTTCTCGGAAAGCTTGTGCACGGACTCCTCGGGCACGACCTCGTCCTTGTCGCCCTGGACGATCAGGCCCGAAGACGGGCAGGGCGCCAGGAACGTGAAGTCGAACACGTTGGCCGGCGGTGCGATCGACACGAAGCGGTCGATCTCCGGCCGGCGCATCAGGAGCTGCATGCCGATCCACGCGCCGAACGAGAAGCCGGCGATCCAGCAGCTCGCGGAATTCGGATTGGTCTGCTGGAGCCAGTCGAGCGCCGAAGCGGCATCCTGCAGTTCGCCCTCGCCGCGCCCGTAGCTGCCCTGGCTGCGGCCCACGCCGCGGAAGTTGAAGCGCAGCGTCGCGAACCCAACCTTCGTGAAGGCCTGGTTGAGCGTGTAGACGACCTTGTTGTGCATCGTCCCGCCGTGCTGCGGGTGCGGGTGGAGAAGCAGTGCGATCGGCGCCCGCTCGCTGGGGCCCGGCATGTAGCGGCCTTCCAGGCGACCTTCCGCCCCATTTATAACGACGTCAGGCATGCATCCTCCGGACCCACTCGATAGTCCAATTATAACAGTCGGGTAATCCCAATGTGTTGGCTTAAATTCAGCAAAAAGATACTTGATACCCGTACTCGGGTAACCTAAGTTCCTTACCGCTCAGCTAGGGTTTTCCTTGCGGCCTGCGCGGGCTTGGTCCCAATCGGGCGGAGAGTAGGCGGTTAAATAGATGACTTTCAAGGCAATTCGCTCCGACCTCGATGCCGTTCTGGCGCGCGACCCGGCCGCGCGCTCGCTGCTGGAAGTCGCCCTCTGCTATCCGGGTTTTCACGCGGTAGTGTTGCACCGTATCGCGAATGCGGCCTGGCGCCGGGGCTTCAAGCTGCTCGGCCGCCTGGTTTCCGTGTTCGCCCGCTTCGCGACGGGGATCGAGATCCACCCCGGCGCCACGATCGGCCACCGCTTCTTCATCGACCACGGCATGGGCGTGGTGATCGGCGAGACGGCCGAAATCGGCGACGACGTGACGCTCTACCAGGGCGTCACGCTTGGCGGCACGACGCTCGACCACGGCAAGCGCCACCCCACGCTGGGCGACGGCGTCATCGTGGGGGCGGGTGCCAAGATCCTCGGCCCGTTCACGGTCGGCAAGGGTGCGCGCGTGGGCTCGAACGCCGTCGTGCTTGAAGCCGTACCCGCCGGCGCCACCGTCGTTGGCATTCCCGCGCGCGTCGTCAACCGGCCGAAGAACGACGATTTCTGCGCCTACGGCGCCACCGGCGACGTGACCGATCCGGTCGCGCGCGCGATCGACCGGATGGAATCCGACATGGGCGTGCTGCGCGCGCGCATCGCCGAACTCGAAGGGCGCGTCGCCGCCCAGCGCGACGAACTCGATGCCCGCGTGGCCGACCTGCAGACGGTCGGCGCGCGGCGCCACGCAAATTGACCGGAAGGAACGCGTCATGAAGCTCAGCACCAAGGGCCGCTACGCGGTGATGGCGATGGTCGATCTCGCCAATACCAGCAAGGGCAGCCCCGTGGCTCTCGCCGACATCGCCGAGCGGCAGGAGATCTCGCTGTCCTATCTCGAGCAGCTCTTCGCCAAGCTGCGCCGCGGCGGTCTTGTGCGCTCGGTGCGCGGGCCGGGCGGCGGCTACCTGCTGGCCCACGCGGTCGACCAGACGCGCGTCTCCGACATCATCGTCGCGGTCGACGAGCCGATCCGCGCCACGCGCTGCGCGCCGGGCTCGCCCACCGGCTGCCGCATCAACAAGAGCCGGTGCCTGACCCACGACCTCTGGGAGGAACTGGGCAACCAGATCCATCTCTATCTTTCCAGCGTGACGCTCGCCGACGTGTGCGCGCGCCGCGTGCTGGGCACGTCGGGCGTGATCGAGCACGAGCAGGCCGAAGCGCCGGCAAGCCCGATGGTCGCGGCGGAGTAGCGGACAGGATGAACGCCTCCGTCTATCTCGACTGGAACGCGAGCGCACCGCTGGGCGAGCCTGCCCGTGCGGCGATGGCGCATGCCTTCGCGGTGGCGGGCAATCCCTCGTCGGTGCATGCCGCGGGCCGGGCGGCGCGCAGGCTGGTCGAGGAATCGCGCGCTGCTCTTGCCGCCGCCACGGGTACGGGCGGCGCGCGGATCGTCTTCACCGGTGGCGGGACGGAAGCCAACGCGCTGGCGCTCAACGGCTTCGCGGCCGGCGACTGCATCGTTTCGGCGATCGAGCACGACTGCGTGTGGTCGCCTCTTTCCGGCGCTCGGGTCGCCCCGGTCGACGCGAACGGCGTGGTCGATCTGGCGGCACTGGAGCGCATGCTGTCGGCCGAGCGGCCCGCGCTGGTCGCCGTCATGCTGGCCAACAACGAGACCGGCGCGATCCAGCCGGTGGCCGAGATCGCGCGCCTGACCCGCGCGGCCGGCGCGCGCCTCCATTGCGACGGCGTGCAGGCCTTCGGCAAGGTCGCGGTCGATTTCGAAGCGCTGGGCGCCGACACGCTCGCTTTGTCCGCGCACAAGATCGGTGGCCCGCAGGGCGTGGGCGCGCTCGTCGTGCGCGAGACCGTGCAGGTCAATCCGGTGCTGGCGGGCGGCGGGCAGGAGATGGGCCTTCGCGCCGGCACCCAGAACGTCGCCGGCATCGCCGGCTTCGCGGCGGCGGCACGGGCGATCGAACTTCCGTCGCCGGATCTGCGCGACGCGCTGGAAAACGCCGTCCGCACGGCCTATCTCGATGCGGTGATTCATGGTGCTCACGCGCCGCGCCTGCCGAACACGAGCTGCATCGGCCTGCCGGGCGTGGCGGCCGAAACCCAGGTCATGGCGCTCGACCTTTCCGGCTTCGCCGTTTCGGCGGGGGCGGCCTGCTCGTCGGGCAAGGTCAAGGCAAGCCGTACGCTTGCCGCGATGGGGGCCGGTACCGGTGCAAGCGAGGCGATCCGCGTTTCGCTCGGATCCGCGACGACAAGGGACGAAATCGAAGCCTTCGCGCGCGCATGGATCGCGCTGGCGCGGCGGCTGGCACCGGACGGGGCGAAAGTCCCGGCGGCCGCCTGAAACGGACGAACGACACTTCGGAGCAAGAGATGAGCACCGCCACCGCCAAGACCCCGTCAAACGACCGCGCGAACGCGCCGCGCCGGCCCGTCTATCTGGATTACCAGGCGACCACGCCGATGGACCCGCGCGTGCTCGAGGCGATGATGCCGTACTTCACCGAGAAGTTCGGCAACCCCCACAGCCGCAACCACGAATACGGGTGGGAAGCGGAAGAGGGCGTCGAGAAGGCGCGCGCCCAGATCGCCGACCTGATCGCGGGCGACGAGCGCGAGATCGTGTTCACGTCGGGGGCGACCGAGTCCAACAACCTCGCCATCGCGGGCGTGGCGCATTTCTACAAGGACCAGCGCGACCACATCGTCACGCTGGTGACCGAGCACAAATGCGTGCTCGACACCTGCCGCCATCTTGAACAGGAAGGCTTCAAGGTCACCTACCTGCCGGTGAAGCAGGACGGTCTCGTCGATCTCGCCGAACTCGAGGCCGCGATCACCGAGAAGACCGTACTGGTCTCGATCATGGCGGCCAACAACGAGATCGGCGTCATCCAGCCGCTGGCCGAGATCGGTGCGCTGTGCCGCGCCAAGGGCGCTTTCTTCCATACCGACTGCGCGCAGGCCTTCGGCAAGATCCCGCTGGATGTCGAGGCGATGAAGATCGACCTGATGTCGATCTCCGGTCACAAGATCTACGGGCCCAAGGGCATCGGCGCCCTGTTCGTGCGCCGCAAGCCGCGCGTGCGCCTGCAGGCCATGATCCACGGCGGCGGGCAGGAGCGCGGCATGCGCTCGGGCACGCTGCCCACGCCGCTGTGCGTGGGGCTGGGCCGTGCGGCAGAGATCGCGAAGAACGAGATGGACGCCGAGAACGCGCGCCTGCTGAAGCTGCGCGAGCGGTTCCTCAAGACCATCCACGAGAAGCTGCCCGAGGTTTTCCTTAACGGCGACCTTTCGCACCGGCTGCCCGGAAACCTCAACCTCTCCTTCGCGTATGTTGAGGGCGAGGGGCTGATGATGGGCATCAAGGACCTCTGCGTCTCGTCGGGTTCGGCCTGCACGTCGGCTTCGCTCGAACCCAGCTACGTGCTGCGGGCCCTCGGCGTGGAGGAAGAACTCGCCCACACGTCGCTGCGTATCGGCTTCGGTCGCTTCACGACCGAGGCGGAAGTCGACTATGCGGCCGAGCGCATCATTCAGGCCGTCTCCAAGCTGCGCTCTATGAGCCCGCTGTGGGAGATGGCGCAGGAAGGCATCGACATCAAATCCATCCAATGGGCGGCGCACTGACGCTTCGTCCCCCCGAACAGGAGTAAGTGCATATGGCCTACAGCGAAAAACTGGTCGACCATTTCGAGAACCCCCGGAACGTGGGCGCGCTCGACAAGAACGATCCCGGCGTCGGCACGGGTCTCGTGGGGGCGCCGGCCTGCGGCGACGTGATGAAGCTGCAGATCAAGGTCAATGCCGAGGGCATCATCGAGGACGCGAAGTTCAAGACCTTCGGCTGCGGCTCGGCGATCGCGTCGTCGTCGCTGGTGACCGAATGGGTCAAGGGCAAGACGGTGGACGAAGCGGCGACGATCAAGAACACCGACATCGCGAAGCACCTCGCTTTGCCGCCCGTGAAGATCCACTGCTCGGTCCTCGCCGAGGACGCGATCAAGGCGGCGATCGACGACTACCGCAAGAAGCGGGTCTGAAGGAGAGACGGACGTGACCGACACAGCCGCATCGCCACCCGCCGCCGTCCCCGTGGTCAAGCGCGCACCGCGCGTGCGTCCGCCGCCGATCACCGTCACGCCGGCGGCGGTGGAGCGCGTGCGCGTATTGCTCGACAAGCGCGGCAAGCCGTCGGCGGGCGTGCGCGTGGGCGTGCGCACGCGCGGCTGCTCTGGCATGACCTACACGCTCGAATATGCCGACGCGAAGGGACCCGGCGACGAAGTGGTCGAGCCCACGCCCGGAATCGCGATCTTCATCGATCCGAAGGCCTCGATGTTCGTCTTCGGCACCGAGATGGATTTCGTCGAGGAAAAGCTGCAGTCCGGCTTCGTCTTCCGCAATCCCAACGAAAAGGGCCGCTGCGGCTGCGGCGAAAGCTTCCACATCTAGCCAGACAAGCCGTTTTGCCGCTTTCCCCGACGGTCGGCCCGCGCTAGAAGGCCGACCTTCGTCCCGTTTGAAGCCCCGTCCGTCCATGCACCAGACGCCACGCCCCTCCGGTCCCGATCCGGCTGCCGCCCCTGCGGCGGCGCTGGCGGCGTGCTGGTCGTGCCGCGGGCCGGTCGATCCGGCGTCGCTGTTCTGCGCCACGTGCAAGGCGATCCAGCCGCCGTCGCCGATCGACCATTTCGCGCGTCTCGGCCTGCCGGCGGCGTTCGATCTCAAGGTTCCGGTCCTCGAGCAGCTCTATTTCGGATTCCAGCGCCAGCTCCATCCCGACCGTTTCGCCGGGGCGGTCCCCAAGGCGCGGCAGATTTCCCAGAGCCAGGCCGTCGCCTTCAACGAGGCCTACGAGACGCTGAAGGACCCGCTGACGCGCGCCACGTATCTGCTGAAGCTGCGCGGGCTTCCGATCGAGGGCGAGGGCGCGCACACGATCCACGACGCCGGGCTGCTCGACGAACAGATGGAACGGCGCGAAGCGCTGTTCGAAGCGGTCGACGCGGCCGCCGTCGAGGCGATCGCCACGCGCGCGCGTGCCGACGCCGCCGCGTGCATCGAGACGCTCGCTGCCGCCTTCGCGCGCGACGACCTTGCGGCCGCGCGCACCGGGACGCTGCGGCTCAAGTATCTCGTCAAGCTGGGCGAGGAAGCCCGTTCGCGCCGCGCGCGCCTCGCGATGGCGGGGACGGCCTGATGCTGCTCCAGATCCACGAGCCGGGCGAAACGCCGCTGCCGCACGAAGGCGAGAAGGGCCTCGCCGTGGGCATCGACCTGGGCACCACCAATTCGGTCGTCGCGATCTCGCACGACCAGAAGGTCGAGGTCGTGCGCGACGCGCGCGGCTCGGGTCTCGTGCCCTCGGTCGTCGCGTATCTCGACGGCGGCGAAGCGCTGGTGGGCGAGATCGCGCGCCGCCAGCTGCTCGACCGGCCCGACATCGTCGTGTCGTCGATCAAGCGGCTGATGGGCCGCGGGGTCGCCGATTTGCAGAAGCTCGGCGGCCAGCTTCCCTACGAGCTGGGGCCGGCCGCCGAAGGCGGCATGGCGCGTCTCAAGATCGGCAACCGGCTGCTCACGCCCGTCGAGATCAGCGCCGACATCCTGCGCGCGGTCAAGGAGCGCGCGGAGCTGGCACTCGGGCGCAACGTGGACCGCGCGGTCGTGACCGTGCCCGCCTATTTCGACGATGCCGCGCGCACCGCCACGCGCGACGCCGCGCGCCTTGCCGGCCTCGACGTGCTGCGCCTTGTCGCCGAGCCGACGGCGGCGGCCCTCGCCTACGGTCTCGACAGCAAGTCCGAAGGGCTGTTTGCGGTCTACGATCTTGGCGGCGGCACGTTCGACTTCTCGCTGCTGCGCCTCGAGAAGGGCGTGTTCCAGGTGCTGGCCACGGGCGGCGATGCGGCGCTTGGCGGCGACGATTTCGACCATGCGGTCGCCGAACGCTTCCTTGCCGAGCGCGGCGGGGCCGTTTCGCGCGACGAGGTCAAGCAGGCGCTGGCCACGGCACGCCTTGCCAAGGAATGCCTGACCGACAAGGACGACTGGGATGGCACGCTGATGCTCGATTCCGGCGACAGCGACCATGCGATCGACCGCGCGACGTTCGAGACGCTGATCGGCCCTCGCGTCGCGCGCACGCTCGAGATCTGCGCTTCGGTGCTCGAGGATGCCGGCATCGCGGCCGACAGGCTCGACGGCATCGTGCTCGTCGGCGGCTCGACGCGTGTCCCCCTCGTGCGCGCGAAGGTGGCCGCGTTCTTCGGCCGCCCGCCGCTCGCCGACATCGATCCCGACGAGGTCGTCGCGGTGGGTGCGGCCCTGCAGGCCGAGGCGCTGACCGTGGGTTCCGACACGCTGCTGCTCGACGTGCTGCCGCTGTCGCTGGGCATCGAGACGATGGGCGGCATCGTCGAGAAGATCGTCGAGCGCAACACGCCCATCCCGGTCGCGCGCGCGCAGGAATTCACGACCTACCAGGACGGCCAGGACGCCATGGCGTTCCACGTCGTGCAGGGCGAGCGCGAGATGGTCGACCAGTGCCGCAGCCTCGCGCGCTTCGAGCTCGACGGCATCCCGCCGATGGTGGCGGGGGCCGCGCGCATCCGCGTCAGCTTCTCGGTCGATGCCGACGGGCTGCTTGCAGTTTCGGCGCGCGAGAGCACGACGGGGCGCGAGGCGCGCGTCGAGGTGAAGCCGTCCTACGGCCTGACCGAGGACGAGATGGCCGACATGCTGCGCGCATCCATCGACAACGCCGAAGGCGACATGGATCGTCGCCTGCTGACCGAAGCGCGTGTGGAAGCCCGCCGGGCCATCAACGCGCTGCAGGCCGCACTCGCGGTCGACGCCGACCTGCTCGACGCGGCCGAGCGTGCGGCCATCGACGCGTGCGTCGAGACGGTCGAGCGCGCGATGTCGGGCAGCGAGCGCCACGCCATCCAGGGTGTGGCCGAGGAACTCGAGCACAGGACGAAGGTTTTTGCCGAACGGCGCATGGACCGCGGCATCCGCAAGGCGCTTGCGGGCCGCAACGTCGCCGAAATCGGCGGCTAGACGAAGCGAGACGAGACAAGAAGAGAGAACAAGATGCCGAAAATGACATTCGTGCTGCCCGACGGCACCAAGAAGGAAGTCGATGCGCCGGTCGGGCTGTCGGTGCTGGAGATCGCCCACCGCAACGACGTGCCGCTGGAAGGGGCGTGCGAAGGCTCGCTCGCCTGCTCGACCTGCCACGTCGTCGTCGACAAGGACGACTACGAGCGCCTGCCCGAGGCGACCGAGGACGAGGAGGACATGCTCGATCTCGCGTTCGGCCTGACGCACACCTCGCGCCTGGGCTGCCAGATCACGATCACCGACGAGCTCGACGGCCTCAAGGTCTCGCTGCCGACGGCGACGCGCAACATGATGGTCGACAAGACCTAGGATCGGCGATGAAGAAGCTGCGCTGGACGGACGTCGCCGACATCGCGATCGAACTCGAGGAAGCCCATCCCGAGGCCGACGTCGTGAACCTGCGCTTCACCGACCTGTGGAAGTGGGTGCAGGCGCTGCCCGGCTTCGCGGACGATCCTTCGAAGTCCAACGAGAAGATCCTCGAGGCGATCCAGATGGCCTGGCTCGGGGAGCGCGGATGACACCCGCGCTGTGGCAGGCCGGCGGGCTGTTCGACCGCCTGAGCAGCGCGTGCCGGCCGTCGTGGGAGGCCTATGTCGACCACGCGTTCGTGCGCCGGCTCGGCGACGGCACGCTGTCGCAGCGTTCCTTCCGCCACTATCTCGGCCAAGACTACCTGTTCCTCGTCCACTACGCGCGCGCCTGGGCGCTGGCGACGTTCAAGGCGTCGACGCTGGCCGAGATGCGCGCGGCAAACGCGAGCGTGACCGCCATCCTCGGCACCGAGATGGGCCTGCACGTCGCGTTCTGCCGCGACTGGGGCCTCGGCGAGGCCGAGATGGAAGCGCTGCCCGAGGCCGGTGCCACGATGGCCTACACGCGCTACGACCTCGAGAAGGGCCTGCAGGGCGACCTGCTCGATCTCGTCGTGGCCCTGGCGCCCTGCGCGCTGGGCTATGCGGAGATCGGCGAGCGCCTGTCGAACACGAGCGATGCCGCCAATCCGTACCGGGCGTGGATCGACATGTACGCGTCGGACGATTTCCGCGCGGTTGCCCGCCTCGCCGCCGACGAGGTCGACCGGCTGTGGGTGACGCGCGCCAATTCCGGACGTTTCGACGAGCTTGCGAAGAATTTCGATCAGGCGTGCCGTCTCGAGGCGGATTTCTGGCAGATGGGGCTCGACGCATGAGCGACGCGCTCGAGATGGATCTTCCCGCTGGCTCGCGCGTCGTCGTCGCGATGTCGGGCGGCGTGGATTCGTCCGTCACGGCGGCGCTTCTCAAGGAAGCCGGCTACGACGTCGTGGGCGTGACGCTTCAGCTCTACGACCACGGGGCGGCGGCGAAGCGGAAGGGCGCCTGCTGTGCGGGCCAGGACATCCACGACGCGCGCAACGTCGCCGACCGGATCGGCATCCCGCACTACGTGCTCGACTACGAGAGCCGCTTCAAGGATGCGGTGATCGCCGATTTCGTCGACGGCTACGCGCGCGGCGAGACGCCGATCCCCTGCGTTCAGTGCAACCGGACGGTCAAGTTCCGCGACCTGATGGCCGTCGCGCACGATCTGGGGGCGGCGGCACTGGCGACCGGGCACTATGCGCGCCGCATCGCGGCTCCCGGCGGGGCGCAGCTTCATGCTGCCGTCGATCCGTCGCGCGACCAGAGCTATTTCCTGTTCGCCACCACGCAGGCCCAGCTCGACTATCTGCGCTTCCCGCTCGGCGCCATGCCCAAGTCGCGCGTGCGCGCGCATGCCGCACGCCTCGACCTGCCGGTCGCGACGAAGCCCGACAGCCAGGACATCTGCTTCGTGCCCGACGGCAAGTACCGCGATCTGGTCGAACGGCTGCGGCCGGCGGCGGCCGTGCCCGGCGACATCGTCGATGCGGCCGGCAACGTGCTGGGGCGGCACGAGGGTACGATCGGCTTCACGGTCGGCCAGCGGCGCGGCCTCAATATCGGAGCCCGGGCGACGGATGCCGAGCCGCTCTACGTGCTGCGCGTCGAGCCGGAGACCGCGCGCGTGGTCGTCGGCCCGCGCGAAGCGCTCGCCGGGCGCGCGTTGCGGCTCAAGGACACGAACTGGCTGGGCGCGGCCCCCGCGGGCGACGTCGCGGCGGCGCGCATCCGCTCGACGACCGGGCCGAAGGCCGCGCGGTTCGAACGCCATCCGGACGGTTGGGCGTCGGTCCATCTCGACGAGCCGGAATACGGGATCGCCGCCGGCCAGGCCTGCGTCCTCTACGAATCCGGGCGCGTGCTCGGCGGCGGCTGGATCGTCCGCCAGCCCGCCGCGCAGACGGCTTGACTTGGGCGCCCCGGCCCCTTAAACGGGCCACCTCTTCGGCGGCGTAGCTCAGTGGTAGAGCAGGGGAATCATAATCCCTTGGTCGGGGGTTCAAATCCCTCCGCCGCTACCATTTTACCCCATAAAACCCCGCCTTCGGGCGGGCCCTGTGGGGGCAGTCAATCTACCGATCCCAGAATGTATCTTTTTACTCCGGACAAGTCGCCCAGCGGCTCGCCCCATACTTGTCCTGCCTTCATCGATTGGAGGCATCCGCTCGGTCGGTTACCGCTGCCGGCGGGCCCGCCCGCGTCGCTGGACTCCGCTTTTCCCAGAACCCGAAATCGCACCGTGCGCACGCGATCCGTCCGCGATTTCGAGCCGGTGATACGTGGCCATGCGGCGTCGAGCCATGGCCGTATCGACGTTTCTCTCTTAGGTAGATTCCGCCGCTCGACCCGGTTCTCTCATTTGCCAACTACTGCATCGGGTCGGTGCAGATGAAATTGAATGCTGAGGCAATACGACAGTCCGTCTGTCGCCGGGAGTTCTTCCGATCACAATCCTTCAGGAGATAAAACATGAAAATATCCAGCACGATGTTGAGCCTTGCTTTCGCCACTCTCCTTGCCATCCCGGTCGTCCATGCGCAGGCCCCTGCGCAGGTCCCGGCGACGGCTCCGCAGCCTGTTCCGATGCCGCAGAGCGCCGATACCCTCCTCAGCAACAAAGTCCTGACGAGCCTGAACGCGACGAAAGGGCCGAAGGCGACCGGCGTGCGAATCACGTCGGCGAACGGCATCGTCGAACTGAGTGGCAGCGCCACGACGCTCGAGGAAAAGGAGAATACCGAGCGGATCGCCCGCGCCGTCGTCGGCGTCCGGGATGTCCGCAATAACGTGCTTGTTAGGTAAGTCGCATCGACCGATGCGCTGATATTGCCAAGTCAGGAGAGCCCGGCATGGGAATGCCGGGCTTTTCCTTTGGCCGGCCTGAGCGCACCAAGCTGCAGACCGACAACGGCGTTTACGATTTCCGAGGCAATGACGTACTATCGGTTGTCCGGCCGGGCCGGAGTTCCCCATTCCGATTTCGATTCATGGAACGACGGATGCTTGAGGACGCCAGCCCGCAGCCGTTCGATGCTTCCGGCATAAAGAGCGTCCGCATTCTGCGCGCCCTGGCGTACTGGCGGGACAGGAAGGGCACGCGCAGGGTTCCCGACCGCGCCGATTTCGATCCGATCGACATCGCCGACATCATGCCGCACGTGGTGATGTGGGATGTCCTGCCGCAGGGATATCGCTGTCGGCTGGCCGGTACGAAGATGGTCGAGATCCATGGCCGCGAGATGACCGGAATCGACATGTCGGAGTTTCACGGCGCCGACAACGTCGCGATCTAGCCCGAGTACGACGGCGTCGTGCGGACCGGCCTGCCCCACTATGTCGAGCGCAGCCTGTTCTGGATGCATCGCGACTATCGCAACTATGCGAGGATCCTGCTTCCGTTCAGCAACGGCGGCCGGGACGTGAAGATCATCGTCAACGTGTCGCACTTCGACACGACCTGACGCCGGCGCCGCGCGGGAAGGGGATCTCGCCGCGAGATCCCCGACCCGTCCGGAAGCGCTACTCCCCGGTCACGCGCGGTCGAAGCGGTCCGCGTTCATGACCTTTGTCCATGCGACGACGAAGTCGCGGGCGAATTTCTCCCGGCTGTCGTCCTGTGCATAGACCTCGGCGTAGGCGCGAAGGACAGAGTTCGAGCCGAAGACCAGATCCACGCGGGTCGCGGTCCATTTGATGGCACCGGTTTCGCGGTCCTGTATCGAGTACAGGTTCTTGCCCGCCGGCTTCCACGCATAGGCCATGTCCGTCAGGTTCACGAAGAAGTCGTTGGTCAGGGTGCCTTCGCGCCCGGTGAGGACGCCGTGCTTCGTCGCACCGTGGTTCGTGCCGAGCACGCGCATCCCGCCGACAAGCACGGTCATCTCGGGGGCCGTCAGGCCCATGAGCTGCGTGCGGTCGAGCAACAGTTCCTCCGGGCTGGCGGCATAGTCCTGCTTGAGCCAATTGCGGTAGCCGTCGTGGACGGGCTCGAGGGCTTCGAAGGATGCGGCGTCGGTCATTGCGTCCGTCGCGTCGCCGCGGCCCGGCAGGAACGGCACGGCAATGTCGATGCCGGCTTTCCTTGCCGCCTGTTCGACGCCGACGTTCCCTGCCAGTACGATCGTGTCGGCGACGCTTGCCCCGTTCCGGGCGGCGATCGGCTCGAGCACCGCGAGGACCCTTGCAAGGCGCGCGGGTTCGTTGCCGGCCCAGTCTTTCTGCGGCGCCAGGCGGATGCGTGCACCATTGGCGCCGCCCCGCATGTCGGACCCGCGGAACGTCCGGGCGCTGTCCCAGGCCGTCGCCACCATGTCGCCGACGGTCAGGCCGCTTGCCGCGATCGCGGCCTTCACCGCACCGACGTCGTAGCCGGTCGGGCCGGCTGGTATGGGGTCCTGCCAGAGCAGGTCTTCCTTCGGGACTTCGGGCCCGATGTAGCGGGCCTTCGGGCCCATGTCGCGGTGGGTCAGCTTGAACCAGGCGCGCGCGAAGACCTGCGAGAAGTAGGCGGGGTCCTTGTGGAAGCGCTCGGAGATCCGGCGATAGGCGGGGTCCTTGATCATGGCCATGTCGGCATCCGTCATGATCGGGTTCCGCCGGATCGAGGGATCCTCGACATCGACAGGCTTGTCTTCTTCCTTGATGCCGATTGGCTCCCATTGCCAGGCCCCGGCGGGGCTCTTCTTCAGCTCCCAATCGTAGCTGAACAGCATGTGGAAATAGCCGTTGTCCCACTTCGTCGGATGGGTCGTCCACGCGCCTTCGATGCCGCTGGAGACGGTGTCGCGACCGATCCCGCGATTCGCCTTGCTGACCCAGCCGAAACCCTGATGCTCGACTTCAGCGGCCTCGGGATTCGGGCCCAGAAGGCTTGCATCGCCGTTGCCGTGCGCCTTGCCGACGGTGTGGCCGCCGGCCGTCAGCGCGACGGTTTCCTCGTCGTCCATTGCCATGCGCGCGAACGTCACGCGCACGTCGTGGGCCGTGCGGAGCGGGTCCGGCTTGCCGTCTACGCCTTCGGGATTCACATAGATCAGGCCCATCTGCACGGCCGCGAGCGGGTTCTCCAGCGTGTCGCGGTTGCCGCTCTCGTAGCGGCTCGCACCGAGCCATTCCTTCTCGGAGCCCCAGTAGATGTCTTTTTCCGGATGCCAGATGTCCGCGCGGCCGAACGAGAACCCGAACGTCTTCAGCCCCATCGATTCATAGGCGACGTTCCCGGCAAGGACGATGAGATCCGCCCAGCTGATCCTGTTGCCGTACTTCTTCTTGATCGGCCACAGCAGGCGACGCGCCTTGTCGAGGTTCACGTTGTCGGGCCACGAGTTCAGCGGCGCGAAGCGCTGGTTGCCGGTACCCGCTCCGCCGCGCCCGTCGGCGATGCGATACGAACCCGCTGCATGCCAGGCCATCCGGATCATCAATCCGCCGTAGTGGCCCCAGTCGGCAGGCCACCATTTCTGGCTTGCGGTCATCAGGGCATTCAGGTCGCTTTTCAGCGCCGCCACGTCGAGCTTGCGCACTTCGGCGCGATAGTCGAACGAAGCGCCCAACGGGTCTGTCTTCGTGTCGTGCTGGTGGAGAATGTCGAGGTTGAGGGCGTTCGGCCACCAGGCCGCGTTCGCTCTGGCGACGGTCGTCGATCCGCCGTGCAGCACCGGGCATTTGGCTTCGCTCATGTCGGTTCCATCCTTATGGCAGGCCTGATCGCTCAGGAAACGGGAAAACTCGGGTCGTCACGTCGGCCCGGTTCCCCGGGGCCGACCTGTCATCGAAGCGACTGGTTCGCCGTTCGACGCCGGATGACGCTATCCCGGAACCGGAATTCCAGAAAATCGATAATATAGTAAAGCATCATCGGTTTCGGCGATCAGACGGCCGGCCCGTCCGTACGACCGCGAAGTGCGGCCGATGGCTCCGTATGCTAGTGTCGCATCCGTTGAGCCAGCACGACCGTCAAAAGACGGCATTCCCTGGGGAGAGACAGCTTGTCCGACAAATCCGAACGCGGGCACGATACCCGCAATTACCGGCTTCGTTCCAACGCGTGGCTGAAGCGCCAGGATCGCGACGGCTTCGGGCGCCGGAGCTGGATGAAGAACCAGGGGCGGGTCGACCATCTTTTCGACGGCCGGCCGGTCATCGGCATCTGCAACACGTGGTCCGAGTTCACGCCGTGCAACGGGCATTTCCGGCAGATCGCGGACTATGTGAAGCGCGGCGTCTACGAGATGGGCGGCTTCCCGCTGGAATTCCCGGTCACGAGCCTGTCCGAGGTGCTGCTTCGGCCTACGGCCATGCTCTATCGCAACCTCGCCTCGATGGATGTCGAGGAGTCGATCCGCGGCCAGCCGATGGACGGCGTGGTGCTGCTGACCGGCTGCGACAAGACGACGCCCGCCCTCGTCATGGGTGCGGCGAGCTGCGACCTGCCGACGCTCGTCGTGTCGGGCGGGCCGATGCTGAACGGGCGCTTTCGCGGCGAACTCGTCGGATCGGGCACGCATAGCTGGATCTTCACCGAACGGCTGAAGACCGGCGAGATGACCATGGACGATCTGGCGCAGGCGGAAGCCGCGATGTCGCGGTCCTCGGGCCACTGCATGACCATGGGTACGGCATCGACGATGGCCTCGATGGTCGAGGCACTGGGCATCGCGCTGCCCACGAACGCCGCGATTCCGGGTGTCGACGCGCGGCGCTATGCGCTTTCGCACATGGCCGGCCGTCGCATCGTGGAGATGGTCAAGGAGGACCTGCGTCTTTCGAAGGTCCTGACGAAGCAGGCGTTCGAGAACGCGATCATGGTCAACGGTGCCATCGGCGGCTCGACCAATGCCGTCGTGCATCTGCTTGCGATGGCCGGGCGCGTCGGCGTCGATCTGTCGCTCGACGACTGGGACCGCCTCGGGCGCGACATGCCGTGCCTCGTCAACCTGATGCCGTCGGGCAAGTTCCTGATGGAGGAGTTCTACTACGCGGGCGGGATACCGGCGGTGATTTCGGAGATCCGGCACAAGCTCCATCTCGACGCGCTGACCGTCACCGGCAAGTCGATCGGCGAGAACAACAAGGATGCGAAGAACCACAGCCACGACGTCATCTTCCCCTTCGACAGGCCGTTCAAGCCGGAAGGCGGCATCGCCGTGCTGCGCGGAAACCTTGCGCCCAACGGCGCGGTCCTGAAGCCGTCGGCCGCAAGCCCGCACCTGATGAAGCATCGCGGCCGGGCCGTCGTGTTCGAATCGATCGAGGACTACGACGCGCGCATCGACACGCCCGATCTCGACGTCGACGAGAACTGCGTCATGGTGCTCAAGGGCTGCGGGCCGAAGGGCTATCCGGGCTTTCCGGAAGTCGGTAATTTCGCGCTGCCGACGAAGCTGCTGAAGAAAGGTATTCGCGACATGGTGCGGATTTCCGACGCGCGCATGTCGGGAACCGCCTACGGCACGACGATTCTCCATACCGCACCCGAAGCCGCCGCCGGCGGGCCGATAGCCCTCGTGCGCGACGGCGACATGATCGAGGTTGACGTGGCCGCGCGCCGCCTGCATCTCGACGTCGACGACGCGGAACTGGAGCGCCGCCGCGCGGAATGGAAGGCGCCCGAGCGTCCGTCGGAGCGCGGCTACTACCGGCTCTATGTCGACCATGTCCTTCAGGCGGACCGGGGTGCGGATCTCGACTTCCTCGTCGGCAAATCGGGTGCCGACGTGGCGCGCGAGAGCCACTGACCCGCGCGGCTATTCCTTGACCGCACCCGTCAGCGACGAGACGTAGTAGTCGACGAACAGGGAGTAGAACAGCGCCACGGGAATGGAGCCGAGCAGCGAGCCTGCCATCAGCGCGCCCCACTGGTAGACGTCGCCCGTGACGAGTTCGGTCAGGATCGCAACCGGCACGGTCTTCTTCTCGCTCGACTGGATGAAGGCGAGCGCATAGATGAACTCGTTCCACGAAAGCGTGAAGCTGAAGATGCCGGCACTGATCAGGCCCGGCACGGCGAGCGGCAGCGTGATCTCGCGCAGGATCTGGAGGCGCGTGGCGCCGTCGATCAGCGCGCACTCCTCGAGTTCGTAGGGGATCGATTTGAAGTACCCGATCAGCAGCCACGTGCAGAACGGGATCAGGAACGTCGGATAGACGAGGATGAGCGCCAGCGGCGTGTCGAACAGGCCGAGCCAGTTCACCATCATCGCGAGCGGGATGAACAGGATCGACGGCGGCACGAGATACGCAAGATAGATCGCCAGGCCGACATACTGGCTGCCCTTGAAGCGCAGGCGCTGGATCGCATAGGCGGCAAGCGTGCTCGATACGAGCGACAGGAAGGTGGCGCAGACCGCGACGGTCATCGTCGTCAGAAGCCAGGTCGGATAGGCGGTGCCGAACAGCAGGTGCTTGATGTGGTCGAGCGTGGGCGAGCCGATCCAGAACGGGTTGTAGGTCTTGTAGTCGTAGAGTTCGGCGTTCGGCTTGAACGCCGTCACGGTCATCCAATAGAACGGAAAAAGCAGGATCAGCACGAAGCAGGCGAGCGGCAGGTAGATCGTGACCATGCGCCGCGAGCGGCTGTCCCACGCCATCGTTTCGGCCGCGGCGGCGGCCGCCGCCGCCTTGGACGGCGCGATGTCTTCGGGGTCGTCGAGTGCGGACAAGCGGGGCTCAGTCATCGCCTTCTCCCTGCTGCCACTTGCGGCGTGCCAGCGCGTAATAGCTGAACAGCGTTGCGAAGACGAGGAACGGGATCATCGACACGGCAATCGCCGCACCTTCGCCGAGCTGTCCGCCGGGAATGCCGCGCTGGAAGGCGAGCGTCGCCAGCAGGTGTGTCGAGTTCACCGGACCGCCGCGCGTGATGGCGTAGACCAGCTGGAAGTCGGTGAAGGTGAAGATGATGCTGAACGTCATCACGATCGCGAGGATCGGCAGCAGCATCGGGAAAGTGATGTAGCAGAAGCGCTGCCACGGCGTCGTGCCGTCGAGCATCGCGGCCTCGTAGAGCGAGGGCGAGATCGTCTGCAGGCCGGCGAGCAGCGAGATCGCCACGAACGGGATGCCGCGCCACACGTTGGCGGCGATGAGAGACCATCGCGCCGACCATGGCGTGTTGATGAAGTCGACGTTGGTCGTGCGCCAGCCGAGGATGTCGGTCAGCAGGTACGAGATAATGCTGAACTGCGGATCGTAGATCCACCAGAAGGCGATCGCCGACAGCACGGTCGGCACGATCCAAGGCAGCAGGATGATGGCGCGCAGGATGCTCTTGAACGGCAGATGGTTGTTGAGCAGCAGCGCCAGCCACAGGCCGAGGCCGAATTTCAGGATCGTCGCGATGCCCGTATAGAACACGCTGTAGAAGACGGCGTTCCACCACAGCCGGTCTTCGAGCAGGAACTCGAAATTCTCGAGCCCGACCCATCTGCCGCTGCGCCCGATGGTGGTGTCGGTGAAGGCCAGGAAGATGCCCAGTCCCAGCGGATAGGTAAGGAACACCAGCAGCAGGCCGACGGCCGGGGCAAGGCAGATCACGATCAGGAACGGTTTCCAGTCGAAAAGCCGGGCGACGAGCCCGAGCTCCTTCTTGGGGCGTACCCACCGTGCGGCGTTGACTGCTTCCATTCACATGCTCCGGAGGATACCGCGGCGCCGGATCGGACCGGCGCCGCGGTACGTCACGTCAGTTGCGGAAAATGCGCTGCGCGCGGCGCTCCGCCTCGCGCACCGCTTCCTGCGGCGTGGACTGGCCAGAGGCCACGGCCGCACACATCTGTACGGTCACGTACTCGGCATTCGCCTGCCCCGAGGCTTCCGAGATCGGCCCCTTGTAGCCGTTCCAGAAGGGCGAGCGCATCGTGTCCTTGAAGAGCGAGACGCGCGGATCCCCCTGCCATACCGCGGCCGCGTCGTAGGCCGCGAGCGGATGCGCCCAGTAGCCGAGATTGGCGTTCAGCCACGGCTCGTGCTGCTCGTGCTCGAGCATGAACTGCAGGAAGGCCTTCGCCGCATTGGGGAAGCGGCTGTGCCTGAACACCATCGCGTTCATGGTCAGGCCCGTCATCGCCGGCAGGGTGAGGCGGCCGTGCGGCATCAGCTGGTGCTCGGTGTCTTCCGCGATTGCGGCGGTCGCGGGGTCGTTCTTGAGCGAGAAGTAGAGCGACACGCCGTTGGACGTCAGCCACAGCTCCTGGGCGGCGTAGGCCCGGTTGTTCGAGATGTCGTTCCAGGCCGTCGTGCCGGGGATGAAGGCGGCATGAAGCTCCTTCAGGTAGTTGAGGGCGTCGATCGTTTCCTTGCTGTTGATCGCGACCTTGCCGGCCTCGTCGACGAGGAAGCCGCCATGCGACCAGATCAGCCAGTTGCAGAACGAGTTGCCGTCGCCGACCGCGTTGCCGAGCGCGAAGCCGGACGGCTTGCCCGCCGCCTTCAGCTTCTTGCAAAGGTCGAGGAAGCCCGCGTGGTCGTTGGGGATCGACTTGAACCCGAGCGCGTTGACGGCCGACTTGCGGTAGACGACGGGGCCGCCCGACGCGCCGAAGGGCAGGCCAATCCAGTTGTTCGATCCGTGGCGCTTGCCGTATTTCTCCGCCATGACGAGCCATCCGCCATAACGCTTCCCCAGATAGTCGGCGACGTCGGTGAGCTCGATCAGCTTCTGGGCGAAGATGTGCGGCCCGTCGGAGAAGCCGATGATGATGTCCGGACCCGCACCGGTATTCGCGGTGACGGCGGTCTGCTGGGTGATGTCTTCCCAGCCGACGAAGTCGACGCGGACCTGGACGCCCGTCTTCGCCGTGAATTTCGCCGCGTTGGCGCGGAACACGTCCTCGTCCGGCTGGACGAAGCGGACGGGCCGCAGAAGGCGCAGGGTCGCCCCGCTCTCGATGGGCAGGTTCGGCGCCGCGACGTTGGCGCCGGCGACGCGCGTCGCCTGCGCGAATGCCTGTCGCGCTCCGGCGGAAAGTGCCGCGATCCCGGCACCTGCGGCAAGAATGCTCCGGCGCGTAATGACGTTTGCCATCTCTTTTCTCCCTCTCTCTTTTTTATCGTCTTGACTGCGGTTCAGAGTCTCTGTCCGGTCGTCTTGTCGAACAGGTGGACGAGTGCGGGGTCCGGCGAGATGCCGAGCTTCTCGCCGCGTTTGGCCGAGATGCGTTCGCGGAAAGCGCCCATCAGCGGTGCATCCGAGATCCGCAGCAGGACCTGCGTCTCCGAGCCGGTGGGCTCGACGACATGCACGGTAGCCTGGATGCCGGCGGGGTCCAGACGAAGGTGCTCCGGTCGGAAGCCGTAGATCGCCTCGGTACCCTCCGTCCCCCGGTGGCCCGGCGGCAGCGGCCAGCGCGTGCCACCCGCGTCGACGAAAGCGCCGCCGGAAACGCGGCCCGGAAGCATGTTCATGGCCGGCGAGCCGATGAAGCCGGCGACGAAGATGTTTGCGGGATTGTCGTAGAGCTCGAGCGGCGTGCCGGACTGCTCGATGCGCCCATGGTTCATCACGACGATCTTGTCGGCCATCGTCATGGCCTCGATCTGGTCGTGGGTGACGTAGACCGTGGTGACGTTCAGTCGCTGGTGGAGATCCTTGATCTCGGCCCGCATCTGCACGCGCAGCTTCGCGTCGAGATTGGAGAGCGGCTCGTCGAAAAGGAAGACCTGCGGATTGCGGACGATCGCCCGGCCCATCGCGACGCGCTGGCGCTGGCCGCCGGAAAGCTGGCGCGGATACCGGTGCAGGAGCTGGTCGAGACCGAGGATCTTCGACGCCTTCTGAACTTCCTGTTCGATGACGTCCTTCGGGGCTCCCGCGAGCTTCAGCGAGAACGCCATGTTCTGGAAGACGGTCATGTGCGGATAGAGGGCGTAGTTCTGGAACACCATCGCGATGTCGCGATCCTTGGGCGGGACGGTGTTCACAACCCGGTCGCTGATCGCGATCTCGCCCCCGGAGATGTTCTCGAGTCCGGCAAGCATCCGGAGCAGGGTCGACTTTCCGCATCCCGACGGGCCGACGAGCACGACGAACTGACCGTCTTCGATCTCGACGCTTACACCATGGAGCACTGCGGTGCTGCCGAAATTCTTCCGCACGTCGCGGAAAGATACCGCCGCCATGTTTCCTCCCTGTACGCGGACGGTTGGCCCGTCCGTCGGCCGACCGTCGAAGCGGCCTGCCTGTGATGAGACGTTACAGTGACTTTCGTCCCGAGGGCTATCCGTTTCTTTTCGGGCGTCCGTTCCAGTCGTGCCGTTAACCTGCGGCGAGGCGTTTCCAGTACAGCTTCGTTCCGGTCAGCCCGCCATGCGGTTTCAATGCGAAATCGGGGATTTCCCCGGCCAGCGTGTAGCCGAGGCGTTCGTACAGGGACGAAGCTCCGCCATCGGTCGCGGTATCGAGGACCAGAAGGGTGCGCGACCGGCGGACGGCCTCGTCCTCGGCGGCGCGAAGCAGGGCCGATGCGATGCCGCGGCCGCGATGCGCGGGGCCGGTCATCATCTTGGCGATCTCGGCCCGGTGCGGCTGGTTGGGCGGCAGGTCGAGCAGGAGGCTCACGGTCCCGACCAGAAGCCCGTCGATCCAGGCGCCGAAGACGACGCGCTCGCCGCGATCGGCGGCCGACAGGGCGTCCTTCCAGAACGCCTCCGCCGTCTCCGGCGGCACGGGATGCATGAAACTGACCGAACCGCCGGTCGCGACGACATCGACGAGCAGCGCGCCGAGCATCCGGCGGACGTCCGGGGTATCGCGCAGCGCCTCGATCCTCAAGGACATCACCTAGCGAAGAAGAAGGTTGGGAAGCCAGAGTGTCAGGGCAGGGATGTACGTGACAAGTCCGAGCACGATGAGCATAGGGACATAGAAGACCATGATCGACCGCGAGACCTGTTCCATCGTGACCTTTCCGATTGCGCACCCGACCGCGAGCGTCGGCCCGACCGGCGGCGTCAGCAGTCCGATGCCAAGATTGAAGATCATAATGATCCCGAAATGCACGGGATCGACGCCGAACTTGCCGATGATCGGCAGGAAGATCGGCGTGCAGATCAGCAGCATGGGCGCAAGGTCCATGAACGTGCCGAGGACCAGAAGCAGGATGTTTACGTAGAAAAGGAACGTGTATTTGTCGCTTGCGATCGCGATGAAGAACTCGGCGATCGTCGCGGGAATCCGCATCAGAGTCATCATGTAGGCGAACGCGACGGAAAAGCCGATCATGATCATGACCATGCCGACGGTGCGCACGACGCGGCCGATCAGGTGCGGCAGTTCCCGGATCTTGTAGTCCCTGTAAATGAAGACGGTGACGAGGAACGCCCAGATGCAGGCGACGGCGGCGCTTTCCGTCGGCGTGAAGACGCCCGACAGGATTCCGCCCATGATGATGAATACCGTCACGAGACCCCAGACGGCCTCGTAGGCGATCCGGCCGGCTTGGCGCAACGTGACGGGCTCGCCTTTCGGGAACTTCTTGCGATGCGCGATGACGAGGCAAAGGACCATGAGCGATGCGCCAAGCAGGACGCCTGGAATTATGCCGCCGAGAAACAGGTGGGCGACCGACACCGAGCCGCCGGCGGCCAGCGAGTAGATGACCATGTTGTGGGACGGCGGGATCAGCAGCGGCTGGAGAGAGCCTGAAATCGTGACGTTCACGGCGAACAGCCGCGGATAGCCGCTCTTGATCATCTGCGGAATCATGACCGAGCCGATGGAGGCCGTATCGGCGACCGACGAGCCCGAGATGCATCCGAACATCGTCGACGCGAGGATGTTGACGAGCGCGAGTCCGCCGCGGATGAACCCGACGAATATCTTCGCTAGGTTGATGATGCGCTCGGCCATGCCGCCTTCGGCCATGATCGCGCCGGCAAGGATGAAGAACGGGATCGCAAGCAGCGGGAAATCGTCCATGCCATCGGACGTCTTCAGGGCGATGGCTTCGAGCGGAATGCCCATCCAGAGGGCGGCACAGATCGCCGAAAGACCGAGCGCATAGGCGACTGGCATTGCCATGAAGCAGAAGACGGCGAACGAGCCGAGGAGGACGAGGATATCCATTTGCAGCGCTATCCTTCGGCGTTCATTCGCTCGAAATGGTTTCGTGGACGTCGAGTTCGTGCGGCGGCGGAAAATAGTTTCCCTTGAGGAAACGCTCGATGATGAAGAGGGACGTGATTGCCCCGCCAAGCGGGACGGGCAGATACGACACGCCGACCGACACGATCGGAAACTCAGCGATGCTCTGATACCAGGTGATCTGGACGAGTTTGATGCCGTACCACAGAAGGAAGAGGTTGGTGACGAGCATCCCGATCTCGACGAGAACGCCGAGAACCTGCCGCGCGCGTCCGTCGAGCGCGTTGGGGAGCATTCCCACGCCGATATGCAGGTGCTCGCGGTAGCACACGAGCGCCGACAGGAACGACAGCCAGATCATCGTCAGGATGGCCAGCGGCTCGGGCCACGACGACGCGCTGTTGAGCACGTAGCGCGTGAACACGCCCCATGGGATGATCAGAGTGATGACGACCAGTGCCACGCCCGCGAGGATGACGCAGGCACGATGCAAAGCGTCCATCGCCCGATAGAATGCTGGAATCATTACGGCAACCCACCCGATCCGGAGAAAAGTGGCAGGCCGGCCGCCGTTCTGGCGGCAGCCGACCTGCCGGACTTCCGCGATCGACCGACTAGTTGACGGCCTGGATACGCTCGATGAGCGGCTTGAGCGGGCCGGCATACTTGTCCCACACCGGCTTCACGGCCTCCTGGAACTCTTTCTTGTTGCCGACTTCGTTCACGATGGCACCGGCCGCGAGCATCTTCTTCAGTGCCTCGGCCTCGCCTTCGTACCAGAGCTTGCGCTGTTCCTGCTGCGCTTCCTTGGCCATCCGCGCGATCAGGGTCCGGTCCGCCGGCGTCATCTCGTTCCAGGTCTTGCGCGAGAATACGAGGATCTCGGGGATCATCAGGTGACCGGTCTTCGAGTAGTACTTGGCATAGCGGTAGTGCTGGCCGCTGTCGTAGCTCGGCTCGTTGTTCTCGGCACCGTCGACGACGCCGGTCTGCATCGCGTTGATGAGCTGGTCGAAGCCCATCGCCACGCCGTTGCCGCCCAGCGCGTTCATCGTGTCGACGAACAGGGGATTGCCCATCATGCGGATCTTCAGCCCCTTGAGGTCGGAGAGCTGCGTGATCGGCTTCTTGGCGTTGTAGACGTTGCGCGTGCCGGCATTCATCCAGCACAGGCCGACCAGGTTCGACGTCGGGTGGTCGGTGAGTTTCTTCATCAGTTCTTCGCCGATCGGGCCGTCGATCACCTTCTCCATGTGCGCGTTGTCGCGGAACATGAAGGGAAGGTTGAAGACGTTCATCTCGGGAACCAGCGGCCCCATCGGTCCGACCGAGATGCGGGCGATCTGCAGCGCGCCGACCTGCGCCTGCTCGATCATCTCCTTCTCGCCGCCCAGCTGCATGGACGGATACATCTGGATCGACAGCCGGCCATTGGTCGCCGCCTCGAGCTTCTTGCCCATGCGCACGACGGCTTCGACCGTCGGGTAGCCGAGCGGGTGGACGTCCGTGGCCTTGAGAACCATCCTGGCCTGGGCCAGGGCCGGCAGCGTGCCGGTCGATACTGCGGCTGCGGCAGCTGCCGTGACCGCCATGAATTCGCGACGCTTCATTTTCGTTTCATCTCCCTAAAACTCGTGCAGGGGTTTTCCTGCCGGACGATCCTTTGCGGACCGCGATCTTGCGATGGAAGACCGACACGCAATTGCGCTTGCGCCGACCATCGTGGTAAGAATTTGTACGATGACCCGACAACAGAAGTCTAGATCGGAATCGCGCGCACCGCGCGGACCGGAAATCCTCACCCCGGTGACGCCGACGCGCAATCTCACCGAAGCCGTGGTCTCCCGGCTCACGGACGAAATCTCGAGCGGTCGCCTGACGGCCGGACAACGCCTGCCGACCGAGCTGGAGATGGTCTCGGCCATGAAGGTCAGCCGAACGGTCGTTCGCGAGGCAGTCGCGGCCCTCAAAGCCCGGGGGCTGGTGACGACACGGCAGGGATCGGGCGCTTTCGTCAGCGCCGTCGCGCCGCGCCGGTCGTTCAAGCTGGACCCCGAAGTCCTGCGGTCGATCGATTCCGCCATCGACGTGCTCGAACTGCGCCAGGCGCTCGAGACGGAAGCAGCCGGGCTGGCGTGCGAGCGCGCGACGGCTGCGGGCATGCGTGCCGTGCGCGCGGCCCACGCGGAGTTCGAAAAGGCGATCGCGCGCGGCGACTCCGGTGCCGACGAGGATTTCGCGTTCCACGTCGCCATCGCGACGGCGACGGGAAACCCGCAATTTCCCGAGTTCCTGCGCTTCCTCGGCGCGGTCGTGATTCCGCGGCAGGACAAGCGGGTCTGGAACATGACGGTCTCGCGCCAGGCCGAGTATCTCGCGCGGATACTCGACGAGCATGCGCGCATCGAAGCGGCAATCGTCGCGCGCGATGCCGACGCGGCGCGCATGGCGATGCGCGAGCATCTCACGCGCGCGGCCGCCCGCTATCGCAAGTTTTCAGGATCGGCAAAGGCGAGCGAAGCCGCCTAGGCCCCGGCGCGAAGCCGGTCGAACGGACCGGCGTTCCAGAAGAGAGAGAATCGATGAAGAGAATTCTGCTGACCGGAGCCGCAGGCGATGTCGGACGGCGCATCACCCCGATGCTCAAAGCTGCCTATCCCGGGCTTGTCCTGTCGGATCTGAAGGAACCTGCGGAGCTGCACGGGCTGCGATTCGTCCGGGCCGATCTTTCCAGCATGACGGACACGGCTGCGGTCGTCGCCGGGATCGACGGGATCGTGCATCTCGGGGGCTACTCTGTCGAAGGGCCGTGGCAGTCGATACTCGATGCGAACATCGTCGGCTGCTACAACCTGTTCGAGACGGCCCGTGCGGCCGGCGTGAAGCGGGTGATCTTCGCTTCGTCGAATCACGCGGTCGGATACTATCCGCGCACGACGACGATACCGCATGACGTGACGGTCCTTCCCGACAGCCGCTACGGCGTATCGAAGGCGTTCGGCGAGGCGCTCGGCGCGATGTACGCCATGAAGCATGGCTTGCGCGTGACATGCCTTCGCATCGGCAATGTGAACGAGACTCCGCTCGACATGCGCCGTATGGCGATCATGCTGCATCCCGAGGATCTCGTTCAGCTGATCCGCATCGGTCTCGACCATCCCGACATCGTCTTCGAGATCCTCTATGGCGCGTCCGGCAACACGCGTGCTTGGTGGGACAACGGGCGTGCACGCGAACTCGGCTACAGCCCGAAGCACGATTCGGAGGGGCAGCTTGCGGCCGCGAAGGCCGGACAGGCGGCGATACCCGCCGAACCCGTCGGCGATTTCTATCAGGGCGGAACCTTCGCCTCGGCCGAGTACACGGCCGATTTCGGCAGCCTGAAGCGCTGGAAGGCACCGATGCGCCCTTGAGCCTGCGCGGGACGGTGTCGGGCGGCCGGGCGGTTTCGAGCAACTCGAAGCCGTTTGCCCGCCGACACCGATTTCGCGCTACAACAGGCCCCTATCGCACGAAACTTGCAGACGGATGCACCGGTGCGGTGCCGCGTGCGAGGGGATGGAGAAAATGAAGTTCGACTGGGCCGGCTTTTTCAATTATTTCACGAATTTGTATCTGCTCGAGGGCGCGCTCTGGACCCTTGCGCTGACCGTCATCACGTTGTTTTTCGGCCTCATTCTCGGCTTGTTCATCGCCGTCCTGCGGATGTCGAAGTTCAAGGCACTGCAGATGATCTCCCACGGCTATGTCTGGATATTCCGCGGCACGCCGCTGCTCGTGCAGCTGGTCATCATCTACACGGGGCTGCCGCAGTTCGGAATCCGGCTATCGGTCATCCAGTCGGCGCTGATCGGTCTGGCGCTGAACGAGGCGGCCTATCTTTCGGAAATCCTGCGCGCGGGCATCCTCGCCGTCCCCAAAGGGCAGACGGAGGCGGCCCGGTCCCTCGGCCTCAGCGGCTTCCAGATCTTCTGGCTCGTCGTCATGCCGCAGGCGCTGCGGGTCATCATTCCGCCGCTGGGAAATTCGGTGAACGGTCTGCTCAAGACCACGTCGATCGCGTCGGTCATCTCGATGGAAGAGCTCATGCGGCGCGGCCAGAGCCTCATGCAGCAGCGCTTCGACGTGCTCGAGGTGTTCCTCGTGGTGGCGATCATCTATCTTGCGATGACGACCTGTTGGGATTTCGTCCAGCGCCGCATCGAGGCCCACTATGCCAAGCCGCTCGGCAACGTCGAAACCAAGCAGTTGGCGCGTGACGACCGGTGACGCGGTGCCGACCCGCGTGGGGATCATCGGCTGGGGCAAGATCGGCGCGCGCGTCGCGGCCAATCTCGGACCGGATGCGGAACTGGTCGCGGTCCTGACCCGCGGCCGCGGACCGGATATCGCGACGGTCTCGCCGTCCGAGTTTTTCGGGCAGCGCCCCGAGATCGTTCTTGAATGCGCGAGCCCGGAGGCGCTGGCCGAGTTCGGACACCAGATCGTCGCGCGCGGGATCGACCTGGTCCCGCTCTCGCTTTGCGCGCTGCTCGACGACAGTGTGCTCGAACGGCTGCGGCATGCGGCAAGGCAGCCGGGATCGGGAAAAGTCTTCATCGCTCCGGGGGCGATCGGCACGCTCGATCTGGTGGCGTCGGCGCGGGAGTCCGGCCTGTCCCGGATCGTCTACCGGACCGCGAAGCCGCTCCGGGTTTGGCGCGCGAATGCGGCGGCATCGCTCGTCGATCTCGACAGGATCGAGCGCGAAACGATGATCCTGCGCGGATCCGTGCGCGATCTGTCTCGCCACTTTCCGCGCAACCTGAACCTTTCCGTGGGCATCGCGCTGGCCGGTCTGGGTTTCGAGCGCACGGAGGTCGAACTGTTCGCCGATCCCGTCGGCCATGTGACCCGGCACGAGCTTGAAATCTGGGCGACGCCCGGACATTGCCGGCTTTTCATCGACGGGACCGATCCGGATCCGATCGAGGACTGCGCCGACTACACGGCCTGGTCGACGCTCGGTCCGCTCCGGCACCGCGCCGCTTCGATCCGTCTCTGAGGGAGCCCGACCATTCCCAAGAAACTCACGCAGGCGCAGCTTTCCCGGTACGAAGCGGACGGCTTCATGTTTCCCGTGCGCGTCCTCGATGTGTCCGAGGCCGCCCGCTACCGGGATTGTTACCGTTCCAGCCAGGCGAAGTTCGGACCGTTTACCGGCGGGCGCACGCAGAAGATCCACCTGCTGCTGACGTGGGTGGACGCGCTGGTCCATGACGGACGGCTGCTGGACGCGGTCGAGGACATCATCGGGCCAGACATCCTGCTTTGGTCGACGGAGCTTTTCGACAAGCCGGCGGGCACGGGCAAGTATATTTCATGGCACCAGGACGATACGTACTGGCACCTGGACCCGCCGACGGAGGTTACGGCCTGGATCGCTTTGAGCGACGTGCCGTCCGAGAGCGGGCCGGTCCGGTATATTCCGGGCAGCCACACTGCGGAACGCTATCCCATCGATCTCCGGCCGCATCCGGACAATCTGCTCCATAGCGGGCAGATTGCCCAAGGAGTCGACGAAAGCCGGGCCGTCGAAGCCGTTCTCGAAGCCGGGGAGGTCGTTTTCCACCATACGCGGGCGCTGCATTCGTCGGCACCTAACCGGTGGACGCAATCGCGGATCGGCATCGCCGCGCGTTTCGTGCCGACCCATGTACGTCAGCTGCGGGGGCGGGAATCGGCAATGCTCGTGCGCGGCCGCGACACGTTCGGGCATTTCGATCCGGAACCTCGCCCTGTGGCGGACATGGATGCCGCCGCCGTCGCCGCACAGCTTGAGGCAGCGTCGCGTCGCGCTTCGAACCTGAGCGGAAACGGCTATCAGGCCACACTTGATTTCCCGGGCGACGGACTACAATAGTTATATAACCAATACATTCCTCGAGATCAGCCAGCGATCGGAGCCCCGGACATGGACCGCAATGACGTCGACTGGAAGGGCTACTGGGTCGCGACGCCGACCCCGTTCACGCGCGACGGTGCTGTCGATGAAGCCGCATGGCGGGCCGGGCTCCGTCACTATCTGAAGATGGGCGTGCATGGCGTACTGGTGAACGGCACGACCGGCGAGTGGTTTTCCCAATCCGACGCCGAGCGCAGGCGTGTCGCCGAGATCGCCGTCGAGGAACTCAAGGGCAAGATCCCGGTCGTGATCGGTTGCACGACCTACACGGCCCGGCAGACGATCGAATTCGCACTGCATGCCCGCGATATCGGCGCCGACGGCGTGCTGTCGACGCCGCCGCCCTATGCCGCGCCGACCCCGCGCGAGATCGTCGCCTTTTTCCGCAGCATTTCCGACGCGGTCGACCTGCCGCTGATGGTCTACAACTGGGCGCGCGGAACTCAGGTCGAGATAACGTGGGAAACGGCAGCCGAACTGGCGCGCATCGACCGCGTCGTGGCACTCAAGGACAGCACGACGAACCGTCTGCAGGCGATCCGCACCCTCGAAGAGGTCGGCGACCGGCTGCGGGTCTTCGGCGGCTTCGCGAACCGCCTTGGCTATGCGCTTCTGCGCACGATGGGCGGGGACGGGTCGATCGATGGCGGGGCCGTCGCCGGGCAATATGCGGTGTCGTTCTACGAGGCGCATTGGCGCGGCGGTACGAAGGCGGCACTTTCCCACGCCGAAACCTACGCCGCGATCATGGGCCAACTCATCAATCCGGATTGGAGCGGCCGGTTCGGCTCGCCCCAGTCGCAGATAAAGGCGGCGATGAACATGCTGGGACAGCCCGGCGGCTGGCCGCGGCCGCCGCTGCTGCCCGTCGACGACGCGGCGGCTCTCGACGCCCTTCGGGGGATCCTGGCTGCCGGCGGTCTTTTCCAGAAGAGTGCCGCCTAAGGCTGGCACCAAACTTGCTCGACTTCGCTCGGCCGGCGTCCGTAACGCCGTTTGTAACTTCAACGGGAGACACCAGATGACCAGCAAACGCCCCGCCCGCACTGTCGCGAACGGCAACGGGCTGACCCGCCGCTGGCTTCTTGCCAGCGCCGGTGCCGCCGCCGCCGCCACCCAGATCCCGCGTGCCGCCCGCGCGCAGGCGAAGGTCGCCCCGCCCGTCATCATCAAGGCGGGCACGCTGATGATGTCGATCAACCCGACGCTGCCGCCGCTGCAGTTCATCAACGACAGGGGCGAGATCCAGGGCCTGCGCGCCGAGCTCGGCAACGAGACGGCCAAGCGTCTTGGCCTGGTTCCCGAGTATTTCCGCATCGACGGCGTGACGACGATGATTCCGGGCCTCGCCGCGAAGCGCTGGGACATGATCAATACCGGCATCTTCTGGACCGAAGAGCGCTCGAAGATCATGTACATGGTGCCCTACGAAGGCGTCGCGCTCAGCATCCTCGTGCAGCGCGGCAATCCCCAGAACGTCAAGACGGTGGACGATTTCGCGGGCAAGCGCATCTCGTGCGAGCAGGGCTCGATCGAGGAGCGGCGCACCAAGGAACTGTCCGACATGCTCGTCGCCAAGGGCCTGAAGGCGATCGAGGTCCGCTCGTTCAACAACTTCTCCGAGGCGTTCCAGGCCCTGCGGGCCGGCCAGGTCGAGGGAACGACCGCTGCCGACGCGACGGCGATGTTCATGCAGACCCGCGGCGACTTCACGCGCGCGGTCAGCGGGCTTTTCGCCCAGGAGGCCTGCCTTGCCTTCACGAGCAAGCCGCTTGCCGAGACCGTCGCGGGCGTCCTGACCGACATGAAGAAGGACGGCTTCTACGACGCGCTGATGGACAAGTACGGCGTCCTGAAGCTCACGATGACGCAGTTCGGCATCAAGGGCCCCGGTCCGGCATGAGCTGGCAGCGGCGCGGGGCCCGAAGCGCCCCCCCCCTCGCCTTTCGCCGGGAAGGCGCATCGATGACCGAATTCCAGATTGGTTCCACCGTCGCCGGCCGCGTCGACTATTCGCCGATCACGGAGCGTCCGAAGCTTGCATTGCCGTGCGGCGCCCGGGTCGCCGTCTGGACGATCGTCAATGTCGAGAACTGGAGCCCGACTGCGCCCATGCCGCGCACGGTGGTTCCGCCGCCGATGGGCCAGACGCTCCTGCCCGACGTTCCCAACTGGTCGTGGCACGAGTATGGGATGCGGGTCGGCTTCTGGCGCTTCCTCGACGTGCTGTCGGCGCGCGGCCTCAAGGCGACGATGGCGGTCAATGGCTCTGCCTGCCGCGTTTACGAGAAGGCCTGTGCCGCAGCCCTTCGCGCCGGCTGGGAGTTCATGGGACACGGTTTCGTGCAGAAGCCGATGCACAAAGTCGAAAACCAGCGCCAGGCCATCACCGATACGATCGAAGCGATCCGCGCGTTTACCGGCAAGCCGCCGCGTGGCTGGGAAAGCCCAGGCCTGACGGAGACCGACGAGACGCTGGATCTGCTTGCCGAAGCTGGCATCGAGTATGTCGCCGATTGGGTATTGGACGACCAGCCTGTCGCGATGCGGACACGCACGGGCAGGATCACGTCGATCCCCTATACCGTCGAGATCAACGATGTGGTCATGTCGGCGCTGCAGCACCAGCCATCGGACGAGATCTTCCGGCGCGGACGGGACCAGTTCGACCGGCTCTATCAGGAAGGTGCGAGCATCCCGCGCGTGATGGCGATCTCGATCCATCCTTATCTGACGGGCGTGCCGCACCGGATCGGCTATCTAGAAAAACTCTACGACCACATTCTCGGCCACAAGGACGTGGTCATGTGGACCGGCGAGGAGATTCTCGATTGGTATCTTGGCCAGACTTCCACCTGATCCGGCGAGCCCGTCACACCAGGCCGAGAGCCGCGAGGTCCTTCCTCAGGATGGCGGCGTCCTCGGCAGGCAGGGGCAGGCGGGGCGGGCGGGGCGGCCCGACCGGGCGCCCCATCATGGCGAAGCCGGCCTTCGTGGCCGAGACGTAGCGTTGCCCGCCGACCCAACGGACGATCGGCAGCATCCGGCGGTAGGCCGCAAGCGCCGCCGGCTGGTCCTTTGCATCGGCGACCAGTTCGAAAAGCCGCGCCGACTCCTTCGGCATCAGGTTCGAGCACACGGCGACCCAGCCTTGCGCGCCGAGCCAGAACGATTCGTATCCGAGGATTCCGGCGAAAACCGTCATGCGGTCGCCGCACAGTTCGATGATGTCGCGGACCCGCGTCACTTCCAGCGTCGATTCCTTGATGTAACTGACATTGTCGATCTCGCTCAGCCGCTGGACCGTCGGCGGCCGCATGTCGACGTTCGCCGTCGCCGGATTGTTGTAGATCATGATCGGGATGCCGATCGCCTCGCCGATGCGCCGGTAGTGGACGAAAAGTTCGTCGTCGGTGGGGGTCGAATAGAAGGGCGGGATGATCATCACGCCATCCGCGCCCAGTTTCTCGGCGCGCCGCGAAAGACGGATCGACTCGTCGGTGAATTCGGCGCCCGTGCCGATCAGCACCGGCACGCGCCCGGCAGCCGCCTTGATCGTCGTTTCGGCGACGGCTTCGGCTTCGGCGTCGGTCAAGGACAGGAATTCGCCCGTCGAGCCAAGCGGGATGAGCCCGTGAATGCCCTGCTCGATCTGCCAATTGACGAGATCGGCCAATGCCTTGAGATCGAGCATCCGGCCGTCTTCGCTGAAAGGCGTGATCAGGACCGTAAAAGTGCCGCGGAATTTCTTCGCCATTTTCCAAGCCGGTTGTATGAGAGTCGTAAGGATACTGTCGTCAAGCGACGGCAATTCGCAAGTGCAGGATTCGGGCCCGAGGCGGCATGACCAAGGTAATGACCGTTCTCGGCGAAATGCCGGCCGCACGTCTCGGTCTGGTGCTGCCGCACGAGCATATCCTGTGCGATGTCACGCCTCTGGCACTGCGCGACCCGGCCATCGGCGAGGTCGAGATTTCCCTCGCGAATACCCACGCGGTCGCCTACCGGCCGACGGCGTACAAGGGCAATCACCGGCTGACGCAGCGCGACGTGGCTGAAGCCGAACTGCGCGCCTTCGCTTCGGCCGGCGGCCGCACGATCTTCGAATTGACGACCGACGGTATCGGACCGGATCCCGAGGGACTTGCCGAACTGTCGCGCAAGACCGGCGTGGCGATCGTCGCCGGCGCCGGATTCTACACGGCGGATTTCGTCGATTCCGGCACCCGGTCGAGGGATGTGGGGTGGCTCGCCGACCGGATCGAGTTCCAGGCAAGCGAGGGTTTCCCCGCGACTGGCATCCGGGCCGGCCTGATCGGGGAGGTCGGCTGCAGCTGGCCGCTGGCCGATTTCGAGCGCCGTTCGCTCGAAGCGTCCGCGATCGCGCAACGCCGGACCGGTCTCTCGATCAACGTGCATCCCGGCCGCCATCCGGATGCGCCGCACGAGATCCTCGACATCCTCGAAAGGTCCGGCGCCGACCCCGCGCGCGTCGCGATCAGCCACATCGACCGGACCTATTTCGATTTTCCCTCGATGGCCGCGCTCGCGGCCCGCGGATGCTGGATCGAGTTCGACTTCTTCGGCATCGAAACCTCGAACTACTGGTTCGGCGTCGCGGACCTGCCGACGGACTGGATGCGCCTTCGCTACGTGCGGCAGGCCATCGCGGAAGGGTTTGGCGGGCGCGTTCTGCTATCGCACGACATCTGCACGCGCACCCGGCTGGGCGCCTTCGGCGGGCATGGCTATGCGCACATTCCGGCGAACGTCGTCGGCCTGATGCGGGATCGCGGATTCACCGAAGGCGAGATCGATACCCTGATGCGCGACAACCCGCGCCGCTTCCTGACCGGCGGCGCCTGAGACGGGAACCGGAGACATGTCCAGCGAACCCATCCTCTATTGCGACGGCGCGTATGTTCCGGAAAGCCAGGCGCGCCTTTCGGCCTTCGATCTTGGCGTCCAGTTCGGGGACGGCGTCTATGAAGTCGTTTCGGCGTGGAAAGGGCTCGTCTTCCAGCTCGAGGCGCATGTCGCCCGGCTTGTCGACACGCTGCACGCCGCACGGATCGAGACGGGCCTCGATCGGGAAGCATGGAGTGCGGTCATCTGCGAGACGGCCCGCCGCAACAATCTCCAGGATGCCGCGATCAAGGTCATCGTCACGCGCGGCCTGCCGAAGCCGGGCAACGCCGATCCCCGGATGGCCAAGCCGAGCATCCGCGCGTTCGCGACACCCTATGCCCACCTCGGAACGCCGGAGCAGCGCGAGAAAGGCATCCGGCTCCAGATCGGCCATCAGCGCGGCATGGCGCCCGACACGCTCGATCCCCGCTACAAGCACATCGCGCGTCTGCAGTATCAGCTTGCGAAGATCGAGGCCCTGGATTCCGGCTTCGACGACGTCGTCTGGCTTTCCGCACAGGGCTTCGTCGAGGAGGCACCCCGTTCGAACGTGTTCCTCGTCAAGGACGGCGTGCTGCGGACCCCCGCACTCGGCGTCCTGCACGGCATCACCCGTCGGACCTTCTTCGATCTCGCCGAAGAGCTGCGGATTCCCGTCGAAGGTGCTGCGATAACGGCATTCGACCTGTTCGTCGCCGACGAAGTCTTCACCTGTTCGACGTCCGGGGCGGCACTCGGCGTACGGGAGGTGGCCGGCCGGACGGTCCGCGGCGGCGCGCCGGGACCGGTCACGCGCAAGCTCAACGAACTCTACTGGCGCAAGCGCGAAGCCGGCTGGCACGGGACGCGACTTTGACGTCTCGGCTGGAAAACCGCCGGATCCGGCCCGTCGGCCGCGACATCGCATTCCGCTTCGACGGCCGCGATCTGCCGGCGATCGAAGGAGAAACCGTCGCGGCAGCGCTGACGGCTGCCGGCATCCTCACGCTGCGCCGCGCCCGATCCGGCGCGCCGCGCGGGCTGTGGTGCGGCATGGGTGCATGCTTCGAGTGCGTCGTGACGGTCGACGGCCGGCCGGAACAGCGCGCCTGCCTCGTCAAGGTCGTCGACGGCATGGAGGTGTCGTCGGGCGCGCCGTCCGATCCGCGGCCACTCGCCCCGCCGCCGTCGGCAGCGCCGGAGGCGCGGTCGGTCGATCTGCTCGTCATCGGTGCCGGGCCTGCCGGGCTCAATGCCGCGCTCGTCGCCGCGAACGCCGGGCTGTCGGTCGTCCTGCTCGACGAGCGCCCGCATCCGGGCGGGCAATACTTCAAACCGCTTGGACCTTCCCATGCGTTTGCCGAGAGCGGAGCCGACAAGCAGTTTCTTGCGGGCGCAGCACTCGAGCAGGCGGTCCGGACGGCCGGCGTCGAGATCGTCAACGGCGCGATCGTCTGGGGCGCGTTCGCCGCCGACGAGATCGCGGCGATCGTGGATGGACGCGCGGTGCTGTTCGGGCCCCGACGGGTGGTGATCGCCGCAGGTGCCTACGAACGGCCCGTTCCGGTTCCGGGCTGGACGATACCCGGGGTCATGACGACAGGTGCAGCACAGACGCTGGCGCGAAGCTATCGCGTGGCACCGGGCCGGCGGACGATCGTGGCGGGGAACGGGCCCCTCAATATCCAGACGGCGGTCGAACTGATCGAAGGTGGTGCTGAGGTCGTTGCGGTCGTCGAGACTGCGGATCGTCCCGGAATCGGGAATATCCGGGATGCGTTGCGACTGGTCGCGACGGCGCCCGATCTGGTGCGCGACGGGCTCTCCATGCTTCGGCGGCTGAAGGCTTCCGGGACACCCGTGTTTTGGGGGCGGCGGGTCGTGGCGATCGAGGCGAATGACTCGGGAACGTTCGCGTCTGCGCGGCTCGACGACGGGACCGTCCTGTCGGGTGACGTGGTCGCAATGGGCTACGGGTTCATCCCTTCAAGCGAAATTGCCCGCCAGCTAGGTGTCGCACACCGGTTCGTCGACCGGCATGTCGGCTATCTTTCGGCGCAGACGGACGACTCCGGTGCGTCCAATGTTCCAGGGGTGCATGTCATCGGCGATGGTGCGGACATCGGCGGAGCGCGAATTGCCATCGCGCGCGGAATTCTTGCCGGTGCCGCCGTATCCGAAGCTCTCGGCGCAGCCGTTCAGGCCGACAAGATCGCAAAAGCGCGGGCAGATCTCGCCAAGGCGACCCGATTCCAGCAGGCCTTGTGGCGCATCTACGGCCAGCCCGCCTTCGATGTGGCCGCGATCGCCGATTCCGCAGTCGTCTGCAGGTGCGAGGAGGTGACGGCAGGTGCCGTGCGCGCCTGCCTCGAGCAGGGCGAATTGTCGCTCGGCGCCGTCAAGCGGCAGACGCGCGCGGGCATGGGCCGATGTCAGGGCCGGAACTGTGCGGCGACCCTGGCTAGGTTCGTCCAGTCCAGGACCGGGCGGACGCCCGGCGAGTTCGACCTGTTCGCGCCGCGCGTTCCCGCCAAACCCGTCCCCGTCCCGGCGCTTGCATTCGAACAGGCGGAGTGGGGCGGGCACCGGGAGGTCGAGGCGCCGCTGCCGATCGTCGAGCGTACGCGAGCCGCGCATGCGCAGGACCGCGAAGACCTGTCGACCGACGCGCTTGTGATCGGCGGCGGCATCCTCGGGTCGTCGTGCGCGCTGGCGCTTGTACAAGCGGGCGTCGAGACGCTGGTCGTCGAGCGCGACGAACCCAATCTGCAGGCATCCGGCGCCAATGCCGGAAGCCTGCATGTGCAACTGCTGTCCTTCGACTTCGGGGCCAAGGCGCAAGCCGGCGGCGGTCCCGCAGCCAGGACGCTTGCCCTTGGTCCCGCCGCGATCGACCTGTGGCGATCGATCGGCGAGGCATCCGGCATCGATCTGGAGATCCGCACGACCGGCGGCCTGATGGTTGCCGAAACGGACAAGGACATGGCGTTTCTCGCCGCCAAGGTGGCTCTCGAGCGCAGCCATGGGGTGGAGTGCGAGGTCATCGGGCGCAACGATCTTCGTACGCTCGCGCCGGCACTTTCCGAGCGGCTTGTCGGCGCGGCATACTGCCCGCTCGAAGGAAAGATAAACCCCGCGGTTGCGACATATGCCGTCGTCCGCCTAGCCAAGGCGGGCGGTGCGCGGTTCCGGAGCGGCACCGACGTGATCTCGATCGAGCGGACGTCGCGCGGCTTTCTCGTGCGGACCGGCCGAGGGGCCATCGCGTGCCGGCGGATCGTCAACGCGGCCGGACCGTGGAGCCCGCGTATCGGCCGAATGGTTGGCGTCGACGTGCCGGTCAAGGGTGCGCCCCTCCAGATCGTCGTGACGACGCCGGGCCCCAAGATCGTCACGCAGCTCGTCGCGCATGCCGACCGCCATTTGACCCTCAAGCAGGCCGACACCGGCGGTTTCGTCATCGGGGGCGGCTGGACGGCGGCGGCGGAGCCCGCCACCGGTCTGCCGCGGGTGCTGCGGGGGTCGCTGGAAGGAAATCTCTGGGTCGCCCGACGTGTCGTGCCGGCTCTCGACGGCTACAACATCCTGCGCGGATGGGCGGCGATGAATGTCAATCTGGACGGCGCACCGCTTGTCGGCGAGGTACCGGGCATTCCCGGTTTCTTCAACGCCGTCACGTCGAACGGCTATACGCTTGGGCCCATCGTCGGGCGTCTGACCGCATCGCTTGTCGCGGGCCGAACGCCCGAATTCGACGTCACGCCCTTCCGGATCGAGCGGTTCGGCTAGGCGGGCGGCACCTAGACCGCCGTCGTCTGCCAGCGGCTTGAAAATAATGCGATTTCCGGAGAAATACTGTTTGATTCCTGATATCCGGTACGAGGGAAAGCCACGGCGATGGCCATTGGCGCTCCGACGTCGTATGTAGCCACTGCGCCAGCCTGAAACGACCAGACAAGACAAAGAGGCAGCGAGGGATGAGACCGATCGATTTTTCCGGAACGCTTCCGAAGGATTCCGCGTCCGCGACGCTTGTCGGACGCGTATGGCGTCCGGACGTGGACGGGCCGAGCGTCGTCGCCATCCGCGGCCACGACGTCGTCGACGTGACCGCCTCCTTTCCGACCGTCCGCGACCTTTGCGAGCAGGCAGATCCGGCCTCCGCGCTCGCCAAGGCGACGGGCGAGCGGATCGGCACGGTCGAGGCGATCCTCGGCAATGGCGACGAGGCGAGCCGCGATCCCCGGGTGCCCTGGTTCCTGGCACCCATCGATCTCCAGGCCGTCAAGGCGGCGGGCGTCACCTTCGTCGCCTCGATGCTCGAGCGCGTGATCGAAGAGCGCACGCGCGGCGCGCCGGAACTCGCGGCTGCGGCGCGCAAGGAAGTGCTCGACCTGATCGGCGGCGACCTCCAGCGCCTGAAGCCCGGTTCGGCCGAGGCTGCGAAGTTGAAGGATTGGCTCATCGCCAAGAACGCCTGGAGCCAGTATCTGGAAGTCGGTATCGGCCCGGATGCGGAGATCTTCACCAAGTCGCAGCCGATGTCGTCGGTGGGCACGGGGGCAACCGCCGGAATCCATCCGGTCTCGCGATGGAACAATCCCGAGCCGGAGGTCGTTCTCGTGATCGCGTCTTCCGGCCGTATCGTCGGCGCTGCGCTCGGGAACGACGTCAACCTTCGTGATGTCGAAGGCAGGTCGGCCCTGCTTCTCGGCAAGGCGAAGGACAACAACGCGAGCTGCGCGATAGGCCCGTTCGTGCGTCTTTTCGACGGGAGCTTCACGCTCGACGACGTGCGCCGGATGGATGTCGAACTCGTCGTCGCCGGCGAGGACAATTTCCGGATGGAGGGCATGTCTTCGCTGAAGCTGATCAGCCGCGATCCGGCCGACATCGCCGGACAGGCGATCGGCGCCAGTCACCAGTATCCGGACGGTCTCGTCCTTTTCCTCGGCACGATGTTCGCGCCCGTGCAGGACCGCGACGGCCCCGGGCAGGGCTTCACGCACAAGATCGGCGATATCGTGACGATCTCGGCGTCCAAACTCGGCGCGCTCACGAACCGCATCGCGACGTCCGACAAGGCGCCGCCGTGGACCTTCGGCGTGAGCCACCTGTATCGAAACCTTGCCAAGCGCGGCCTTCTCAAACAGTAACGACGGAGTCTTTTCCATGACCGAGATGCTCAAGAACCTGATCGGCGGCGAGTGGATGGCGGGCGGCAACGCCTCCAAGGACATCAATCCGTCGAACACGAACGACGTCGTGAACGACTACGCGCAAGGCACGGTCGCCGACCTAAATGCCGCCGTCGCCGCCGCGAAGGCGGCCTTCCCGGCCTGGAGCCGCACCACGGGGCAGGAACGCTACGAGATCCTGAAGAAGGCGTCGGACGAGTTGCTCGCCCGTCGGGAAGAGCTCGGCAAACTCCTGTCGCGCGAAGAAGGCAAGACGCTGCCCGAGGGCATCGGCGAAGCCACGCGCGCAGGCCAGATCCTGGCCTTCTTCGCGGGAGAGTGCGTGCGCCTCGGCGGCGAAGCGATCCCGTCGATCCGTCCGGGCGTGGGCGTGGAAGTGACGCGCGAGGCGATCGGCGTGGTCGGCCTCATCACGCCATGGAACTTCCCCATCGCCATTCCGGCGTGGAAGGCGGCCCCGGCGCTCGCCTACGGCAACTGCGTCGTCCTCAAGCCGGCCGACCTGACGCCGGCCTGCGCCTGGGCCCTCGTCGACATCCTCAACCGCGCCGGCCTGCCCAAGGGCGTGCTCAATCTCGTCATGGGGCGTGGCTCGGTCGTGGGCCAGGCGCTGCTTGAGCACAAGGACATCGCGGCAATCAGCTTCACCGGATCGGTGGGGACGGGCCGCAAGGTGGCGGCTGCCTGCATCGCATCGAACCCGATGAAGAAAGTGCAGCTCGAGATGGGCGGCAAGAACCCGCTCGTCGTGCTCGACGACGCCGATCTCGCGACGGCCGTCGAATGCGCCGTCAACGGCGCCTACTTCTCCACGGGGCAGCGCTGCACGGCATCCTCGCGCCTGATCGTCCAGGCCGGAATCCACGACAGGTTCGTCGCCGCGACGGTCGAGCGTCTCAAGGGCCTGGTCGTCGATGACGCGCTGAAATCGGGCACCCATATCGGCCCGGTCGTCGACAAGTCGCAGCTCGGCACGGATCTCGAGTACATCAAGATCGCCCAATCCGAGGGGGCCAAGCTCGTCTGGGGCGGCGAACTGCTCAACCGCTCGACGCCGGGCTTCTATCTCCAGCCGGCGCTTTTCACCGAAACGACGAACGCGATGCGCATCTCGCGCGAGGAAGTCTTCGGGCCGGTGGCCAACGTGATCCGCGTCAAGGACTACGACGAAGCGCTGGCGGTTGCGAACGACACCGAGTTCGGCCTGTCGGCGGGCATCTGCACGTCGAGCCTGAAGCACGCCACACACTTCAAGCGCAACAGCGAGGCCGGCATGGTGATGGTCAACCTGCCGACGGCGGGCGTCGACTATCACGTCCCGTTCGGCGGCCGGAAGGGCTCCAGCTACGGCCCCCGCGAACAGGGTGCCTACGCGAAGGAATTCTACACGACCGTCAAGACCGCCTACAGCTTCGCGAAGTAGGAGTCAGTCCAGCCTGATCGCCCGGCCGGAATCGGCCGAGGCGATCATCGCGTCCAGAATGGCCATGGCTGCGACCCCATCGGCTATTTCGGGCGCGGTGCTGGGCCTGCCCTCCACGCGCGCGACGAAATCGCCGAGGAGCGCGTGGTAGCCCTTGTGGTCCTCGTTCGCGGCCACGGTCAGGTTTGGTTCCCAAACCAGCGTATCGATATCGTCGGCAAGCGTGGCGCCGAGGTCGTCGACCTTGAACTTCGGGGCGCGAAAATAGCGCACCTCGTGCACGTTGCGCACTTCCACGCGCTTGTGGTCGCCCATCACCTGCCACCATTCCATCGGCGTGGCACGCGACTGGTGCGTACCCATGACCAGCGTGGCAAGGCCGCCGCCCGCAAAGCGGAAATCCACGTGCAGCAGCAGTTTGCCCGGGGCCAGCTCGTGGCGGCGCGCATTGAGTTCGACGGGCTTACCCATCAGGCGCGGGACGAGGTCCATGTAGTGGACGCAATGGTGCAGGTAGAAGCCCGAATAGTCGGGGTCGCCCTTGAAATAGGTGGGGGCGGTCATGTATTCGCCGAGGAAGCTCGCCGGTGCCCCGAATTCGCCGCCGCGCACGATGTTTAGCGCGATGCGGTTGGCCGTCGAGTAGCGCTTCATGAAGCCGAGAACGAGCGGTTTGCCGGATTTCCGTGACGCCGCTTCCAATCTGCGTGCGTCGGCAGCGTTGGCTCCCGGCGGTTTCTCCATGAAGACCGGCAGCCCGCGTTCGAGGGCCGCCACACCCAGTTCGAGGTGCGCATTCGGGCCGATCGCCATGCCGACCGCATCGATATCCTTTCGCGCGATCAATGCATGGGCGTTGGCATGGCAGTCGGCGGCGGCGACGCCGTGGCGCCCGGCAATTGTCTCGAGGCGGCCCGCATCGACGTCGGCGAGAGCGACAATCTTCACGCCGAGGCGCGCGAGCTGCGGCAGCAGCATCTCGCCGGCATGCGTCCCGCAGCCGATCCAGCCGATCTTCATGCCGCTCTCCGTGCGGAATCGAGGGCCGCCTCGAGGAAGGCCCGGCTGGCAGCCAGCTCCATGTCCTCGTTGCGGTGCGGTGCGCGCCATTGCGCCACGCAGATGCCCGGCGCGACATCGTCGCGCCGGAACGGTTCCAGCGTGATCGGACCGTCGTAGCCGATCGCGACGATCGCGCGCGCGACCGCCGGCCAGTCGATATGACCGTCGCCGACGAAGCCGCGGTGGTTCTCGTTGGCCTGAAAATGGACCATGCGCCTGCCGGCCTTGCGTATCGCGGCGGCGATGTCGCGGTCTTCCATGTTCATGTGGAACGTATCGAGCATGGCGCCCAGGGCAGGCGAGCCGACCGCGTCGACGAGGGCGAGCGCGTGCTCAGTCGTGTTGGCGATGTCGGTCTCGAAGCGATTGAGCGGCTCGAGGCCGAAGACGATCCCGTTGTCGGATGCGCGCCTGGCGGCCTTCGCCAGCCCATCGACGATCCAGCCGATGCGCCGTTCGCGCGCGGCGGCGTCGACCAGGGCGGGCGGGCGTCCCGCGAACACCAGCGGCGCCCCGTAGAGCGGGCCACCCACGATCTTCGCGCCGAAAGCCTTCGCCGTCTCCACGCAGTCGAGCAGGTAATCGAGCCCGGACCTGCGTGCCGCCTCGTCGGGACTGGCGAGATCGCGCTGGAGGTTGACGCGCGCGGCGAACACGACGCCGAGGTCTGCCTCCTCGAGGGCCGCTTTCGTCTCGACCGGATCCAGCTCGCCAGGCTCAGGCACGAGTAGTTCGACGAACTTCATGCCGGCCGCGCGTGCACGCGCGAAGCACCGGAAATGCGACCTCTCGAACGGCCGCGCGTAGAACATCGAGATTATGCCGATTGGATTCTTGCTCATGCTTTCACGGCTCCTGCCGTCAGACCGCCTACAAGGTGCCGCTGGACGAATAGGAAGAGGATCGTGACGGGGAGGGCGACAAGCGTGCCGCCCGCAGTCAGCAGACCCCACTGAATCGTGTACTCGCCGATGAAGAGCTGGAGTGCCACAGTCACGGTCCGCACATTCTGCCCCGACAGCATCATCGCGAACAGATACTCGTTCCAGGACGCGACGAAGATGTAGATGCCTGTCGACACGATGCCGGGAGCCGCGAGCGGAAGCAGGATCCGCCGGATCGTCACGAGGCGGCTTGCCCCGTCCACCATCGCCGCCTCGTCCAGTTCGCGTGGAATGCCGTTCAGATAGCTTGTCAGCATCCAGATCGCGAACGGAATCGCGAAAGTCGCGTGACCGAGCACGACACCCAGGACCGTGTCGAGCAGGCCCAGCGAACGGAATGCGACGAACAAGGGAATGATCATCAGGACGATGGGAAACATGTTGATGGTCAGGAATTGCGTCATCAGAAAACGCCGGCCGGCAAATCCGAATCGCGAGAAGGCATAGGCCGCTGGCACGCTGATTCCAAGTCCGAGGGCGCAGGCTGAAACCGCGACGATGAGGCTGTCGGCCAGATTTTCGGGGAAGGTCGTGCGCGCGAACAGATCC
>JBIKWI010000088.1:0-14004 GCA_044356395.1 Tagaea sp.
GATCATCGCGCTCGCACATGCCTTGGGCGAGACCGCACCGCTTCTGATGATCGGGATGGTCGCCTTCGTCGTCGACATTCCGGGCGGCCCGCTTTCGCCGTCGACGGTCCTGCCGGTCCAGATCTTCATGTGGGCCGACAATCCGGAACGCGGCTTCGTCGAGAAAACGTCGGCTGCGATCATGACCTTGCTGGTCTTCCTGCTCCTGATGAACGCGATCGCGATCTGGCTACGCAAAAAATTCGAAAGACGGTGGTAGATCATGGAAATCAGTGTGAAGAACCAGTCGGTCTCCAGCACGCCGGTCGCCTCGACCGTTCCGCCGATGAAGGTCGTCGCGGCCGGCGTCGACGTCCACTACGGCGCGAAGCATGCGCTCAAGGACGTGCGGATCGGCATACGGGAACATCAGGTAACCGCCTTCATCGGCCCGTCCGGTTGCGGCAAGTCGACCTTCCTGCGCTGTATCAACCGGATGAACGACACGATCGCGTCGTGCCGCGTGACGGGCGACCTGAAGCTCGACGGCGTCGACATCTACGACAAGTCGATCGACGTCGTGCAGCTGCGCGCGCGGGTCGGCATGGTGTTCCAGAAGGCGAATCCGTTCCCGAAGTCGATCTTCGAGAACATCGCCTATGGCCCGAAGATCCACGGCCTCGCCACCAAGAAGTCGGAGTTCGACGAGATCGTCGAGAAATCCCTGCGCGGGGCCGGGCTCTGGGACGAGGTCAAGGACCGGCTCGACGATCCGGGTACGGGCCTTTCCGGCGGGCAGCAGCAGCGCCTGTGCATCGCGCGCGCGATCGCCGTCTCGCCGGAGGTCATCCTGATGGACGAGCCGTGCTCCGCGCTCGATCCCATCGCGACGGCCCATGTCGAAGAGCTTATCGACAGCCTGAAAGCCGACTACACGATCGTCATCGTGACCCACAACATGCAGCAGGCGGCGCGGGTCTCGCAGCGCACGGCCTTCTTCCATCTCGGCACGCTGGTGGAAGAGGACGACACCGCGACGATCTTCACGAATCCGCGCGACGAGCGCACGCAAGGTTACATCACCGGCCGTTACGGCTGATCGAGATCGAGGAGAAGCCGAGATGGCAAGCGAACATATCGTCAGGTCCTACGACGAGGAACTCAAGCGGCTGACGAATCTGCTGGCGCGGATGGGCGGCCTTGTCGAGACGCAGATCGCGACGGCGATCCAGGCCGTGATGAAGCGTGATGTCGACCTGGCCACGGCCGTCGTCAGTGCCGATGTCCGGGTCGACGAACTCGAGCGCGAGATCGATGATCAGGTGCTGCGCGTGATGGCCTTGCGCCAGCCGGTCGCCAGCGATCTCCGGCTCGTGCTGGGCGCCTTGCGGATCGGCGCCGATCTCGAGCGGGCGGCCGACTACGCGAAGAACGTCGCGAAGCGCGCCAGCGTGCTGGCCCAGGTTCCGCCGCTCCGTCCCGTGCATTCGATACCCCGGATGGCCGCCATGGTCCGCGAGATGCTGAAGGACGTCCTTGACGCTTTTGCCTCTCAGGATGTCGTCAAGGCCATATCGGTCTGGAACCGGGACGAGGAACTCGACGAAATGTATTCTTCGCTCTTCCGCGAGTTGCTGACCTACATGATGGAGGACCCGCGGAACATATCGGGGTCCACGCACCTGCTGTTCATCGCCAAGAACATCGAGCGGATCGGCGACCATACGACGAACATCGCGGAGACCATTCACTTTCTGGTGAAGGGCGTGCCGCTGCGCGACGTCCGCCCCAAGGGTGACGTATCGAGCTTCGCGGTCATGTCGGACGTCGCGAAGAGCACCTGAGGAGGACGATTTGAAACCACTACTTCTGATCGTCGAAGACGAAGCGGCATTGGTCGAACTGCTGCGGTACAATTTCGAGAAGGAAGGATTCCGGGTCGCGGTCGCGATGGACGGCGAGGCGGCCCTCGTCGCGGTCGCCGAGGCGCGACCGGACATCATGGTTCTCGACTGGATGCTTCCGCATGTCTCCGGACTTGAAGTGTGCCGACAGATCCGGCGCAAAGCGGATACGCGCGACGTGCCGATCATCATGCTGACGGCGCGCGGCGAGGAGAGCGACCGTATTCGCGGACTGGAGGTCGGTGCCGACGACTATGTCGCCAAGCCGTTCAGCCCGTCCGAGCTGATCGCGCGGGTCCGCGCGGTGCTGCGGCGCTCCAAGCCGTCGACCGCCCAGGACCTGCTGACGTTCGGCGATCTCGTGATGGACCTGTCCGCCCATCGCGTGCTGCGCTCGGGGCGTCCGATACATCTGGGGCCGACGGAGTTCCGGCTGCTGCGGTTCCTGCTCGAGCGGCCAGGCCGCGTATACAGCCGCGAGCAGCTTCTCGATGCGGTGTGGGGGCGGGATATCTATGTCGAGCCGCGGACGGTCGACGTGCATATCCGGCGTCTTCGCAAGGCGATCAACCTGCCGGGCGACTCCGATCTGATCCGGACCGTCCGTTCGGCCGGCTATGCGCTGGACGAGAGTGCGGATGCGTAGTCCGGCCTGATTTGGATGGCGTGCCGACGGCGTCCGGATATGATGCCGGCATGACGAAACCGCATCTCACGCCCAATCCCGAAAGACTTAGCGCGACAGCCCAGCGCGCGGCGATGTCCGCCGGAAAACTCGATTCGGCGACGCTAGTCCGGGCCTGCCTCGAGCGCATCGACGATCGGGACAAGGACGTCCGCGCCTGGGTCCATGTCGAACGCAAGGAAAGCCGGGGCCGGGCCGGGTCGCTCGACCGTTTGCCGCAGACCCAGCCGCTCCATGGGATTCCGATCGGCGTCAAGGATCTGATCGATACGGCGAACATGCCGACGACCTACGGCTCGCCGATCTACCGGGACAATCGCCCGAAGTCCGATGCGGCTTGCGTGAAGAAGCTGGTTGCCGCCGGCGCGATCGTGCTCGGCAAGACGGTGACCACCGAGTTCGCCTATTTCACGCCCGGTCCCACGCACAATCCGCATCTTCGCGGCTACACGCCGGGCGGCTCTTCCTCCGGTTCGGCGGCGGCGGTCGCCGATTTCCAGGTGCCGATCGCGCTGGGCACGCAGACCGCAGGCTCCGTGATCCGGCCGGCGGCCTATTGCGGCGTCGTCGGCTACAAGGGGACTTTCGGGTGGGCCGACATGGCCGGCATCAAGCCGCTTTCGCCCGCACTCGACACGTTGGGCGTGTTCTGCCGGGCGGTCAGCGATCTCGATCTCGTGCGTCGTGGGCTGGTCGGGCCGCCGCCGGTCGTCCGGTCGGGGGCCGGCGAGCACAAGCGGCTGCGCATCGCGGTCTGCCGGACGCCCTATTGGACCGAGGCGGACGCCGATACGCGCACGATGTTCGAACGTATCGCCGACAGGCTGCACGGCGCGGGCGCGTTCCTCGGCGAGTTCGAACCCGACGAGAGCTGGAATGCGCTCAACGACGCGCAGCTTGCCATCATGACACGCGAGGCGGCCAAGGTGCTGGCCCGCGAGCGGACCGAGCATCCCGAGCTGCTGAGCGCCCGCCTCAAGGAGATGCTCGAGGACGGCGACAAGGTCGGCATCCGCGAGGAGACGGCCGCCAAGGCGCTGGCGACCAGGTGCCGCAACCGCCTGGCGCAGGTCTGGCGCGACTTCGACATGATCCTGGCGCCGGCCGCACCGGGTGCTGCACCCAAGGGGATCGAGCGGACGGGCGATCCGGTCTTCAACCGGATGTGGACCCTGCTCGGCAATCCCTGCATCGCGCTTCCGGCAGGCAAGATCGGGAACGGACTGCCGCTCGCCATCCAGCTTGTGGGCGCGCACAACGAAGACAATGCGCTGGTCGCGAACGCGGCCTGGGTCGAGGCGCAGATCGCCGGATAGGCCGTCCCGGCTACGTCGCGCTCGGTTGGCGCAGGTGGCACGCGACCATGTGCCCGGGCGTCAGTTCCTTGATCGGCGGCTCTTCCACGCGGCATCGCGCTTCGGCATAGGGGCAGCGGGTGTGGAAGCGGCAGCCAGACGGCGGGTTGATCGGCGACGGCACGTCCCCGGTCAGGATGATCCGCTTTTTCTTGAGGCGCGGATTGGGCTGGGGGGCCGCCGACAGGAGGGCTTCTGTGTAGGGATGCTGCGGACGTGCGAAGATCGTCCGCCGGTCGGCGATCTCGACGATCTTGCCCAGATACATGACCGCCACGCGGTGGCTGATATGCTCGACCACCGCCAGATCGTGCGCGACGAACAGGAACGAGACGCCGAACTCGGCCTGCAGGTCCGTCAGCAGGTTGATCACCTGCGCCTGGACCGAGACGTCGAGCGCCGAAACGGGTTCGTCGGCGACGATCAGCTTCGGTCGCACGGCGAGCGCGCGGGCGATGCCGAGGCGCTGGCGCTGGCCGCCGGAAAACTCATGCGGATACTTCGATATCTGCTCGGGCCGGAGCCCGACCTTCTCGAACAGCCAGGCGACGCGCTCGCGTGCCTCGGCACCCGTGGCGATGCCGAAGTTCGTAAGGGGCTCTGCGACGATCTCGCCGGCGGACAGGCGCGGACTCAAGGAGGAGTAGGGGTCCTGGAAGACGACCTGCAGGTCCCGCCGGTGCTGCCACATCGCGGCACGTCCGAGGCCGTCGATCCGCTTGCCCATCAGTCGGACCGTTCCGGATGTCGGATCGATCAGCTTCAGGATCGTCTTGCCGGCGGTCGACTTGCCGCATCCGGACTCGCCGACCAGGCCGAGCGTCTCCCCGGCGTCGACGTGGAAGGTGATGCCGTCGACCGCATGGACCGTCGCGGACGTCCGCCCGAACATGCCGCCGCGGATCGGAAAATGCTTCTTGAGATCGACGACCTGGAGCAGGGGAACCGTCATCGCGGCGGCTCCGGCAGGTGCTCGCTCTGCCAGCAGGCGGCGAAGTGTCCGGGGACCTTCTGCTCGAGGGGCGGCGCCGTCTGGCGGCATATCGGCTGGACGTAGGTGCAGCGCTCCGCGAACGCGCAGCCCGTTATGGGCTGGGTGAGCCGCGGCACGATTCCGGGGATCTCGATCAGGCGCGGGCGCGCGCCCGCGTCGTCTTCGCCGCCGCCAAGCCGCGGGATCGAACCCATGAGGCCCAGCGTATAGGGATGTCTCGGCCGGTCGAACAGCGCCTCGACGGTCGCTTCCTCGACCTTGCGGCCGGCGTACATGACCACGACGCGCTGCGCCGTTTCCGCGACGACGCCAAGGTCGTGCGTGATCAGCACGATCGCAGCACCGATCTTGCGCTTGAGTTCCAGCATCAGGTCGAGGATCTGGGCCTGGATCGTGACGTCGAGCGCCGTCGTCGGCTCGTCGGCGATGAGGAGCTTGGGATTGCACGCCAGCGCCATCGCGATCATCACGCGCTGGCGCATCCCGCCGGAAAGCTGGTGCGGATACTCGCCGGCCCGCCGGGCGGCCTCGGGAATCTTCACGAGTTCGAGCATCTCGATCGCCCGGGCCTGCGCCGCGTCGCCGGACAGCCCCTGGTGCAGTTCCAGCGTCTCGGCGACCTGCTTGCCGACGGTGAGCACCGGATTGAGGCTCGTCATCGGCTCCTGGAAGATCATCGATATCTCGTTGCCGCGGATGCGGCGCATCTCCTCCTCGCTTGCCGCGAGCAGGTCGCGTCCTTCGAACCGGATCGAGCCCGAAACGATTCGCGCAGGCGGCGAAGGCATGAGCCGCAGGATCGACATCGCCGTGACGGACTTTCCGCAGCCGCTTTCGCCGACGACCGCCAGCGTCTCGCCGGCCCGCACGGAATAGGACACGCCGTCGACCGCCCGCACGACGCCTTCGCTCGTGAAGAAATAGGTGCAGAGATTCTCGATCTCCAGCAGGGCGGGTTCGGCCATCGTGCCCCTCACATCTGCCGGGCAAGGCGCGGGTCGAGCGCGTCGCGAAGCCCGTCGCCGAGAAGGTTGATCGCCAGGACCGTCAGGGAAAGGAACGCCGCCGGGATGAGGATCAGCTGCGGGCGGACCTGGAAGATCGCGCGTCCCTCGGCGATGATGTTGCCCCATGTGGGGATCGACGGCGGCAGGCCGGCGCCGATGAACGAAAGAATGGCCTCGGTGATGATCGCCGACGCGCAGATATAGGTCGCCTGCACGACGATCGGCGCGATGGTGTTCGGCAGGATGTGGCGGACGAGGATGCGCGCCGTCGACGTGCCGGTCGCGATCGCGGCCTCGACGAAGGGCTGCTCGCGAAGGCCGAGGACGACGCCCCGGACGAGGCGCGTGACGCGGGGGACTTCCGCGATCGCGATGGCGATAATGACGTTCTCGAGGCTCGCCTTCGTCAGGGCCATGAGCGCGATCGCCAGAAGAACCGACGGGATCGACATCAGGCCATCCATCACGCGCATCAGGATCGCGTCGACCCACCGGTTGAACCCGGCGACGAGGCCGAAGAACAGGCCGGACAGCACGGCCGATGCCGCCACCGCGAAGCCGACGAACAGCGAGGCCCGCGATCCGTAGATGACGCGGCTGTAGACGTCGCGGCCGAGCGCGTCGGTCCCGAACCAGAACTGGTCGGACGGCGGCCGCAGCCGGCGGATCGGCGACAGCGCCGACGGATCGACCGTCCCGAGCCAGGGCGCGAGGATGGCGATGCCGACCATGACGGCGATCAGGCCGCCGCCGATCACGATCGACAGGTTGCGCCGCCACCAGGCACGGCGGCGACCCTGCATCTGCGCGTCGGTCGCGGGAGCGACGAGTGTGAGCGCCATCGCTTCCTCAGTACCGGATGCGGGGATCGAACAGCGAATAGCTGAGATCGACCAGCAGGTTGATCAGGACATAGACGAACGAGAACATCAGGATGACGCCCTGGATGATCGGGTAGTCGCGCCGCAGGATCGCATCCACCGTCATGCGCCCCAGGCCCGGGATCGCGAACACGCTTTCGGTGACGACGACACCGCCGATGAGCAGCGCCACGCCGATGCCGATGACCGTCACGATCGGGACCGCCGCGTTCTTCAGCGCGTGCCGGAGCAGGACCTTCTCGGTCCCGAGACCCTTGGCGTTCGCCGTGCGGATATAGTCCTGGCTCAGCACGTCGAGCATCGCGGCACGCGTCATGCGCGCGATCAGAGCGATGTAGATCGTGCCGAGCGCGAGCGACGGCAGGATGAGCTGGCGCAGGAACGGCCAGAACCCTTCGCGGATCGACACGAAGCCCTGGACGGGCAGCCAGTCAAGCTCCAGCGAGAACAGGAAGATCAGGACGTAGCCCAGCACGAAGACGGGAACCGAAAAGCCGAGCACGGCGAACATCATCACCAGCCTGTCGAGCCATCCGCCCGCGCGCGCCGCGGCCAGCACGCCGAGCGGGACCGCGACCGAGACCGAAAGCAGGATCGTGGTCAGCGACAGCGAGATCGTGGCTTCCAGCCGCTGGCCGATGAGGGTCGTGACCGGAAGGCTGGAAAAGATGGAGTTTCCGAGATCCCCCTGGAGGATCGCGAACAGCCATGTCGAGAAGCGGACCAGGAAGGGTTCGTTGAGGCCGAGCTGCTGGCGGATCTTCTCGATGTCCTCGACCGTCGCCAGATCGCCGGCGATGATCGCCGCCGGATCGCCGGGCGAGAAATACAGCAGCGAAAAAACGAAAACGGCCACCACCCCCATGACGGGGATGGTGGCCAGGATGCGTCGGACGATATAGGCGAACACGCGTGCGGGATCCGTTCTATATCGTCCGTCGTGCCGTCAGCGCTTGTCGACGTTCCAGAAGAACGGGACCGGCGAGATGACGATGCCGGTGATGTTCTTGCGGAACGCGGTCGGCTGCTGGAACTGCCCGGTGGTCACGTAGGGCACTTCCTTGAACGCGTTCTCCTGGATCTGTCGGGCCAGGGAGACCTGTTCGGCCGGCGTGGCTGCCGCGAGCCAGCGGTCGCGCAGGGATTCAGCGGTGGCGTCGGTCGGCCAGCCGGGCCATGCGGCCGAGCCGTGGCCGCGCAGCGGGGCATGCAGCGCCGGGTTGACCAGGTCGGGTCCGACCCACCACGTGTGGAAGATCGACCAGCCGCCCTGATCGGCCGGGTTGCGGCTTGCGCGACGCGCGAGCACCGAGCCCCAGTCGGTCGCCACGAGCTCGACATTCATGCCCAGCCGCTTCAGCAGGTCCTCGGTCACGAGGCTCTGGACGTGGTTGGTCGGAATGTCCGTCGGCGAGATGATGACGACCTTCTCGCCCTTGTAGCTCGACTCCTTCAGGATCGCCTTCGCCCGGTCGAGATTGCCGGCCAGAGCCGCACTCCCGGCGTCGCTCGCCAACGGGGTTCCGCAGGTGAAGAACGACTTGCACTCCTTGTAGTATTCCTTGCTGCCCGCGATGGACTGCAGGTAGTCGGACTGGTTCACGGCCATCTGCACGGCCTGACGCACCTTCACGTCGTTGAAGGGCGGATGCAGGTGGTTGAAGCGCAGCATGGCGATCGAGCCCATCGGGTCGATCTGCTCGAGCGTGACGTCGCGGTTGCGCGCGAGCGAGGGCATCAGGTCGAACAGGGGCTGTTCGAGCCAGTCGACTTCGCCTTGCGCAAGTGCGGCCGCAGCGACGGCCCCGTCGGGGATGATGCGCCATTCGACGCGATCGACCTTCACGACCTTGCCGCCGGCTGCCCACGAAGGCGGCTCGCTGCGCGGCTTATAGTCGGCAAACCGCTCGTACACGGCGCGCTGGCCGGGCACCCACTGGTCGCGGATGAAGCGGAACGGGCCGGAACCGGTCGCGTCCTGGATCGGGGTGGCCGGATCGGTGTTGGCGATCCGCTCCGGCATGATGAACGGCACCTGGCTCGACAGCTTGCCCAGCGCGTCGATCATCAGCGGGAAGGGCTTGTTGAGCCGGATCGCGAAGGTCAGCTCGTTGACGACGTCGTAGCCCGCGACGGCGGCGGCCAGCGTCTGGCCGAAGCTGTCGCGCGCCGACCAGCGGCGGACCGAGGCCGCCGCGTCGGCACCGCGCACGGGCGTGCCGTCGTGGAACTTCATGCCCTCGCGCAGCGTGAACTCCCAGCGCAGCCCGTCCGGGCTGGTCGACCACTTGTCGACCATCTGGGGCTGGATCTTGAAGTTGGCGTCCGTCGCGAACAGCGTGTCGTAGACGAGGTAGCCGTGATTGCGCACGACATACCCGGTCGTCGCCACGGGGTCGATGGCGGGCAGGTTCGAATGGGGAATGAACCGCAGCACCTTCTGCTGGGCGCTTGCTTCGCCTGCGATGCCGAAGCCGGCGGCAAAAGCCGCCAGCGCGGTCGCGGCCGCAAGCCGACTGAATGCATTCTTCATGTGTCTGATCCTCCGGTGTCGCTTCGTTTCGACGTGCGATACGAATGGCGAGTGAGTGCCAAAAGCATGCCACATACCGTGGGCCCGTCAAACCACTTGCACGCCGATCGGCGCAAACGGACCCGGATCGAGGGGGTAAATCGGACGGGCAAGCCGGTGATAGGCGAGTTTCGAGTTGTCCGACGTCGTGACGCCTTCACCATCGAGGGTAAAGGTTGCGCGGGCCAGCGGCGCGAAGCCGGCCCGGTAGTGGATGCGCGACTTGAGGAGCAGGAACCGCTGGCGGGTCGGATCGATGCCGTTTGCGGTGAATATTCCCGTATCCCAGGGTTCGTGGTGACGCGAGACGACGACGATCCGCATCCGGCCGGTGTCGAGGACGGCAGTCGGCCCCGTATTGACCAGAACGCCCGTGTACATGGGGCCCTCCACCCGCCACTTGCCGTCGGCAAGGTTGCGGACGGTGCCGGTGACGCGAAGCGGCCGGCCGGGCAGCCCGATCGACGGCATGTCGCATTTTCCCCCCAGATCCAGCGTGACGCGCGCGCCCAGTCCGGCCGCCTGCATCGCCGCGACGGCCGCCGGGTCCCACACCGTGGCGACGGCGACATCGTCGAGCTCCTGGCGCAGGACCTCGGCGATCGCCGTCATAACGTCCGACGTGCCGCCCGAACCGACATTGTCGGCATGGTCGAGAAGCACGATGGGGGCCGCGTTGACCTCTTTCGCGCGCGCGACCGTCGCCGCGATCGGCGCGTGGACATGCGTGAACCGGTCGCGGGCCTTCCAGGTCGCGTCGAGCAGCGCCTGCGTGGCCGCGACGGCGGCATCGCGATCGCCGTCAGCCACGACGATGGCCGAGTTGCCGGCAATGGGGATGTCCGCCATCGGGAATCCGCCGAACACCGTCGCGCACAGGATGCCGGGCGATTCTTCCAGCGTGCGCGCCATGCCCTGCAGCTCCTTCATCGGCGCGTCGGCGGTTCCCTGCCGCAGCGTCTGGGACAGCAGCGGCAGACGGCCCCACGCCATGACGGGGCGGCACTTCCCGTCGATCGCGTCGATGACGACCTTTCCGACGCGCTCGGCGACCTCGTACATGTCGACGTGCGGATAGGTCTTGTAGCCGATCATCGCCGTGCAGTTCGCCACCATCTCGGCCGAAAGGTTGGCGTGGAGATCGTACGTCACCGCGACGGGCAGATCCGGCCGGATCGCGCGGATGCGTGCCAGCAGCGTACCTTCGCCGTCGTCGGCATGCTCGCAGACCATCGCCCCATGCAGGTCGAGCAGGACGCCGTCGCAGCCGTCCGCGATGGCCGCCAGGATCGGGGCGACGAGCTGCTCGTAGGCTTCCCTCGTGACCGGTCCGCCGGGCATCGCTTCGGCGGCAACGGGTGTGACGATCTCGGCGCCGCGCGCGCGCGCGAGCTTCATGTAGGCGGCAAGCGGCATCGAGGTGTTCTCGTAGGCCGCGACGACGTCCGCGCCGAAATGCAGTCCCCATTGCGCGAAGCGCGCCACGTCGGTCACGACGGGCGAGAACGTGTTGGTTTCATGCTTGAGCATGGCGAGGACGAGGCGCATCGTGCGGGCTCTTTCGGAGTTGGCGGCGGACGTGCGAGCATAGCGTTCCTGCCGGGAGTCACAAATGTCCGATCTCGCCCTGCTTTCCGTGTCCGAGCTTCTCGCCGGCTTCGCACGCAAGCGCTTTTCGCCGGTCGAGGTGGCGCAAGCCTGTTTCGTCCGCATTTCCCGTCTTGACCCGGCGTACAACGCGTTCTGCCTAGTCGACGAGGAGTCCGCGCTGGCCGCGGCGCGCGCGTCGGAAGCGCGCTGGGCGCGCGGCGAGCCGACGGGATCGCTCGACGGCGTGCCCGCGACGGTCAAGGACCTGCTGCTGACGGCCGGATGGCCGACATTGCGCGGCTCGAAGCTCGTCTCCCGGGATCAGGCATGGAGCGAGGATGCGCCGGCGGTGGCGCGTCTGCGCGAGCGCAACGCGGTCCTTCTCGGCAAGACGACGACACCGGAATTCGGCTGGAAAGGGATCGGGGATTCGCCGCTGACCGGGATCACGCGCAACCCCTGGAATCCGGCGAAGACCGCCGGCGGCTCTTCGGCCGGTGCCGCCGTTGCGGCGGCGCTCGGCATGGGAGCACTGCATATCGGCACGGACGGCGGCGGGTCGATCCGGATGCCGGCCGGGTTCTGCGGCATTTTCGGCCTGAAGCCCACGTACGGACGTGTGGCCGCCTACCCGGCATCGCCGGCGGGCCTGCTCGCGCATATCGGTCCGATGGCGCGCGGGGTCGAGGATGCCGCCCGGATGATGGAGGCGATCGCCCGGCCGGACGACCGCGACGTCTTCTCCCTGCCGCCGGATGACGGCTCGTGGCTGCACGGCATCGACAAGGGAGTCGCGGGACTGAAGATCGGATTCAGTCCGCGGCTTGGCGGTGCTTCGGTCGATCCGGAGATCGCCGCCGCGGTGGAAGCGACCGCCCGCCTGTTCGCCGAACTTGGCGCGGTCGTCGAACTTGCCGAGCCGGAGATGGGCGATGTCCGCGACGTGTTCTACCGGCTTTGGACGGCGGGGCTTGCGCGGCCGCTTCAGGCCTACCCGCGCGAACGATGGGGCGACTGCGACCCCGGCCTCGTCGCGACGACCGAGGCAGGCATGCGCCTTTCGGCACAGGACTATCTTGCCGCCGATGCCGCGCGCGTCCGGGCGACCGAGGCGATGGCGCGGTTCCACCGGCGCTACGACCTCCTGCTGACGCCGCAGCTGCCGATCACCGCTTTCGCGGCCGGTCAGGATGTCGCCACGCCGGACCAGAGCTACTGGATCGACTGGACGCCGTTCACCTATCCTTTCAACATGACGCGCCAGCCGGCAGCGAGCGTGCCGGCAGGGCTGCATTCCAACGGCCTGCCGATGGCGTTCCAACTTGTCGGACGCCACTATGAAGACCGCCTCGTGCTGCGCGCGGCCCGGGCGATCGAGCGGGTGCAGCCCTGGAAGATGCCGGCGCCGTGAAACGGACCCGGCCGTGATCGCGCTCACCGGCAGGCGCGGCGTGCTGGCGCTCGCCGTGACCCAGATCGCGAGCTGGGGATCGACCTATTTCATCCCGGCCATGCTGGTGGCGCCGATTTCGGCCGACCTCGATCTACGTCCGACGACGGTCTTTTCCGGCGTGACGATCCAGCTCGTGGTGGCCGCGTTTCTCGGTCCCTGGGTCGGGCGGCAGGTCGACCGGGACGGGCCACGGCGGATGCTGGTCCTCGGTTCGCTGCTGCTGGCCGTAGGACTCGGCATCCTGGGTTTCGCCGAGAGCGTGGCCTCCTATGCGGTCGCGTGGTCGGTCATGGGCCTCGGCATGCCGATGGTCCTGATCCAGACGCCGTTTGCCGCCGCGGCGCTGCTGGTGCCCGGCGGCGCGCGCCGGGCGATCGGGCTGATGACGCTGATCGGAGGCTTTACGACAGTCGCGTTCCTGCCGGCGATGGCGTGGCTTGAAGCACCACTTGGCTGGCGTGGCATCTGTTTCCTGTTCGCAGGCATCCAGCTCGTCGTTTGTCTGCCGCTTCACGCCGCGATCACGGCCCGACCACTGCCGAGGGACGGGTCCGGCAATGTCTCCAGCGCGGATTTTGGCGGCATCGCCGATCCGCGTTTGCGCAGACAGGCTTTCTGGACGATGGCCGTCGCCTTTTCCTGCATCGGCTTCGTCACGTGGGGATTGCCGCTCCATCTCGTCGAGATCGCGCGCGCGTATGGCCAGCCGGCCGCGGTCGCGGTCACGGTCGGTGCAGTGATGGGACCGGCACAGATGGTTGCGCGCGCCGCCGAAGCGGCCTTCGGACAGAAGATGCCGATCCTCGACATCGGCTATCTCAGTATGGCGGTAATTGCTGCGGCTCTTGTCCTTCCGCTGATACTCGGGGGAACGGCGACGATGCTGATGGCGATGGTGATCGGCTTTGGACTGGGAACTGGGGCAAACACCATCGTGCGCGCGATCGCCCCGCTCGTGGTGTTCGGACGCGCCGGCTATGCGACTGTCCTGGGAAAAATGGGCTTGCCGATGAACCTCGTGTTCGCGACGGCGCCGTTCTTGATAGCGGCCGCCATCGAAGCCGGCGGACCGGCGGCCGGTCTCGCCCTCTGCGCCGGGACGACGCTCGTGTCGCTTGCGGGCATGCTCGTGCTGCGGCGCCTTGCCGCTGGATCGTTCGCTCAGTAGAGCGTCGTGGCGACGCGCGTCGGCAATTCGGCGTCGTAGGCACGCCCGTCGAAGCCGTCCTTGGCCAGCGCCTGGAGGATATCGCCGGCGCTCGGCAGGCTGTCGCGTGCCCTGTGTCTTTCGGGATTCCAGAGCTCCGCGCGGACGACGGCGCGCGAACACTGGAAATAGACGCGCTCGATCTTCACCACGAGGACGGTGCGCGGCTGCTTGCCCGCGACGGCAAAACGCGCAAGCAGGGCGGGATCGACGGATATCGCCGCGCGGCCGTTGATCCGCAGCGTCTCGCCGATGCCGGGGACCAGAAACAGCAGCGCTACCCGCGGATCGGAAACGATGTTTCGCAGCGTGTCGATCCGGTTGTTGCCGCGCCGGTCGGGCAGCAAAAGGGTCTTCGGATCTTCGATGGTCACGAA
>JBIKWI010000008.1:0-48892 GCA_044356395.1 Tagaea sp.
GCGGAACGCCGCGCGCACGACGATGCCGGTGAGACCCATGCCGCCGATCGTGGCGCGGAAGAGGTCCGCATTGTCCTTCATCGAGGCACGCAGCGTGCGGCCGTCGGCGAGCATCACGTCGAGCCATACGACATGGTCGCCGAACGAGCCGTGCCGGTCGTGGTTCTTGCCGTGCACGTCGGCGGCGATGGCGCCGCCCACGGTGACCCAGGCGGTTCCCGGCGAGACCGGGGGCACGAAGCCGCGCGGCACGAACGTGTCGACCAGATCGCGGAACGTGACCCCCGGCTCGCATTCGAGGATGCCGGTCGAAGTATCGAAGGCGAGCATCCGGTCGAGGCGGGCGGTCAGGATCGCGCGACCGCCGGCAGGCCGTGCCGCATCGCCGTAGGCGCGCCCGGCCCCGCGCGCGAGCACGACGCTGCCGGACGCACGGGCGGCGGCCAGCGCTTCGCCCACGCCTGCCCGCCGTTCCGGTCGCGCGGCAAGGCCGCCCGGCGAAGGACCGCGCCCCCAGCCTTCGAACCCGATCTCTTTCCAGCGCATGGTCATGCGTAGATCAGATAGCCGAAGACGGCGACCCAGCCCAGCACGCAGACGACGAGGAACCGGTCGCCGACGGCAAGGTCGGTGGGCGAGCCCGCGCGTTCCTCGACGAGTGCGATCTGCAGGTAGCGCAGCACGCCCGCCACGACGAACGGTACGGTCATGTAGAGACGGTCGGTGCCGTAGCGCCGGATCACGTTGGCGTCCGTCGTGTAGATCACGTAGCTGACGAGCAGGGCGCCCAGCACGACCGCGAGGGCCGTGTCGACGAAGCGCAGGTTGTAGCCATCGAGCGATTTGCGGTGCGCCGCGTCGAGGTCGCCGGTCAGGTCGTCGCGCCGCTTGGCAAGGGCAAGGAACAGCGCCAGCAGCCCCGTGCACACGACGATCCACACGCTCGGCACGATGCCGATCGCCGCCGCCCCCGCCTCGACGCGCAGCACGAAGCCCGCCGCGACGATCAGCACGTCGAGCAGGCTCACATGCTTGAGCCAGGCCGAGTAGGCGAGATTGAGCGCCACGTAGAACGCGAGCAGCTTCTGGAACAGCGCCGGCAAAATCATGGCCGCCGCCATCGAACCCGCGGCCAGTAGGATCGCGAAGGCGAGGGCCGCCCCGCCGGTCACGGCCCCCGACGCGATCGGCCGGTGGCGCTTTTCAGGATGCAGCCGGTCGGCCGCGCGGTCGAACCAGTCGTTCACGACATAGATCGCCGACGCCGCCAGGCAGAACGCGGCAAAGGCCAGCGCCACGGCCTGCACGTTCGCGAGGCCGAGCGCGCCCGGCGTGAAGAACAGCGGTGCTACGACGAAAGCGTTCTTGACCCAGTGCTTGGGCCGCGCGAGGCGGATCAGGGCGAGCATGGCGAGCCAATAGCATGCCGGTGCCGGGACGGCGACCGGATCGCACGGGAAGAACGCCCGCCGGCGTGCCGCAATTCCTGCAGGACGCGCGCAGGCCTAGCCGCGCAGATCGTCCCAGAGTTCCTTCACCTTGGCGAAGAAGCTGGCGCTCTCGGGGCTGTGGCTCTTGTTGCCGCCGCCGCTGCCTTCGAAATCGCGCAGCAGTTCCTGCTGCTTCTTGGTGAGGTTGACCGGCGTCTCGACCACCGATTCGATGAACATGTCGCCGCGCGCGGCACTGCGCAGCACCGACATGCCCTTGCCCTTGAGCCGGAACTGCTGGCCGGTCTGCGCACCCGCCGGGATCGTCACCTTGGCGCGGCCGCCATCGACCGTCGGCACTTCGATCGAGCCGCCGAGGGCGGCCGTCGTCATCGGGATCGGCACGCGGCAATAGATGTCCGAGCCTTCGCGGTGGAACAGCTTGTGCTGCTTGATCGAGAGGAACAGGTAGAGGTCGCCCTGCGGCGAGCCGCGCATGCCCGCTTCGCCTTCGCCGGCCAGCCGGATGCGCGTGCCGTCCTCCACGCCCGCCGGGATGTTGACCGACAGCGTGCGCTCCTTGCGCGTGCGGCCCTGGCCCTGGCAGGTCTTGCACGGCTTCTCGATGATCTGGCCCGCACCGCCGCATTGCGGGCAGCTGCGCTCGATCGTGAAGAAGCCCTGCTGGGCGCGCACCTTGCCCTGGCCGCGGCAGGTCGGGCAGGTCGCGGGCTTGGATCCCGATTCGGCACCCGAGCCGTGGCAGGTTTCGCAGGCATGCAGCGACGCCACGCGGACGGTCGCCTGCTTGCCGTGATAGGCGTCCTCGAGCGAGATCTCGAGGTTGTAGCGCAGATCGGCGCCGCGCTGGGGGCCCGCCCCGCGCCGGCCGCCGCCCATGAACTCGCCGAACATCTCGTCGAAGATGTCGGCGAAACCGCCGGCACCGCCGCCGCCGAAATCGAAGCCGCCCGGCCGTCCGCCGGGCCCGCCGCCGCCGCCCTCGAAGGCGGCGTGGCCGAAGCGGTCGTAGGCCGCGCGCTTCTGCTCGTCTTTGAGGACGTCGTAGGCCTCGCTGATTTCCTTGAACTTGGCCTCGGCCTTCTTGTCGCCCGGGTTCTTGTCCGGGTGGAATTGCATGGCGAGCTTGCGATAGGCCTTCTTGAGCTCGTCCGCGGACGCGCCCTTGGCCACTCCCAGCAGCTCGTAAAAATCCTGCTTCGCCACGCGAGGGATCTCCGATGGTCAGCCCGCGGCCGGGCGATGCGGGATCCGCACCGCCCGGCGCCGGGCCAAGACCCTTAGCCCTTCTTGTTCTTGTCCGAAAGGTCTTCGAACGTGGCGTCGACGACCTTCTCGTCCTTGGCGGCACCCGCCGAAGGACCGCCGGCGGCCGACGGGCCTGCGTCGGGACCCGCACCGGGTGCGGCACCTTCGGCCTGCGAGGCCTTGTACATCGCCTCGCCGAGCTTCATCGACGCCTGCATCACGGCCTCGGTCTTGGCCTTGATGTCTTCGGCGTCCGTGCCGTCCTTGGCCGCCTTCAGGTCGGCGATCGCCTTTTCGATGGCGGCCTTGTCGTCCGCCCCGAGCTTGTCGCCGTGATCCTTCACGTTCTTCTCGGTGTCGTGGACCATGCTCTCGGCACGGTTCTTCGCCTCGACCAGATCGCGCTTCTTCTTGTCTTCCGCGGCGTTCGCCTCGGCGTCCTTGACCATCTTCTGGATCTCGGCGTCCGAAAGACCGCCGGAAGCCTGGATGCGGATCTGCTGTTCCTTGCCGGTCCCCTTGTCCTTGGCCGAGACCTGCACGATGCCGTTGGCGTCGATGTCGAACGTGACTTCGATCTGCGGCACGCCGCGCGGGGCCGGCGGCAGGCCGACCAGGTCGAACTGGCCCAGCGCCTTGTTGTCCGACGCCATCTCGCGCTCGCCCTGGAAGACGCGGATGGTGACGGCGCTCTGGCTGTCCTCGGCGGTCGAGAAGACCTGGCTCTTGCGCGTCGGGATCGTGGTGTTGCGGTCGATGAGGCGCGTGAACACGCCGCCCAGCGTCTCGATGCCCAGCGACAGCGGCGTCACGTCGAGCAGCAGCACGTCCTTGACGTCGCCCTTGAGCACGCCCGCCTGGATGGCCGCACCGATCGCGACCACTTCGTCGGGGTTGACGCCGCGATGCGGCTCGCGCCCGAAGAACTGCTTCACGGTCTCGATGACCTTGGGCATGCGCGTCATGCCGCCGACGAGGACGACCTCGTCGATCTCGCTGGCCTTGAGGCCGGCGTCCTTGAGCGCGTTGCGGCACGGCTCGATCGTGCGCTGGATCAGCGTGTCGACCAGGCTTTCGAGCTTGGCGCGCGTCAGCTTGATGTTGAGGTGCTTCGGGCCCGACGCGTCGGCGGTGATGAACGGCAGGTTCACCTCCGTCTGCACCGCACTCGACAGCTCGATCTTCGCCTTCTCGGCGGCTTCCTTGAGCCGCTGGAGGGCGAGCTTGTCCGAGCGCAGGTCGATGCCCTGCTCCTTCTTGAACTCGCTGGCGAGGTAATCGATGATTTCCTTGTCGAAGTCTTCGCCGCCCAGGAACGTGTCGCCGTTCGTGGACTTCACCTCGAACACGCCGTCGCCGATCTCGAGCACCGACACGTCGAACGTGCCGCCGCCGAGGTCGTAGACCGCGATCGTGCCGGCCTTCTTCTTCTCGAGGCCGTAGGCGAGTGCGGCTGCCGTCGGCTCGTTGATGATGCGCAGCACCTCGAGGCCGGCGATCTTGCCGGCGTCCTTGGTGGCCTGGCGCTGGCTGTCGTTGAAATACGCGGGGACCGTGATGACGGCCTGCGTGACCGTCTCGCCCAGATAGGCTTCGGCGGTCTCCTTCATCTTCATCAGCGTGAAGGCGGAGATCTGCGAGGGCGAGTACTTCTTGCCCTTCGAGTCGACCCACGCGTCGCCGTTGTCGGCCTTGACGATCTTGTACGGCACGAGGCCGACGTCCTTGGCGACCATCGGGTCTTCGAAGCGGCGGCCGATCAGGCGCTTGATCGCGTAGAACGTGTCGGTCGGATTGGTCACCGACTGGCGCTTGGCGGGCTGGCCGACGAGGCGCTCGCCCGAGTCCGCGAAGGCGACGATCGACGGCGTGGTGTTGGCACCTTCGGCGTTGGGGATGACCTTCGGGGTCGATCCTTCCATCACGGCGACGCAGGAATTGGTCGTGCCGAGGTCGATACCGATGACTTTGCTCATGAAATCCTCGCTTTGCGGCAGTCTCGTCTGGCCGACCCGCTTGCGGCATCGGCACGGGGAGACCCCGTCTTGGGTTGGTCGCTTGACGCAGGATCTTCCCGGAAGACCCTACCTTCGACAGCGATATAGGCAGGTGCCCACGGCTTCGCAACGGTCAAAGCCGATTTCCGCCCGGCGCGGGCCGGCCCGAGGTCAGGAAAATTTCTTGACATACTTGAGCAAGCTGACTATAAGGACCGTGAGGAATTCTCGGTTGCAGTGCTTCACGTTCCGTTAACCATAGCGGAAGCTGCCGCAGGGCCCCTCAGAACTTCGAGAAGCGAGGTTCCGTGTTATGACGACCGTTCAGAATGTCGGTGTTGTGCCGCCTTCGCCCCTTGTGGGGGAAAGCCGTCCTCCGTTGTCCCTTCCGGGCCAGCGGACGTCGCAAGCGCAGAACTCGACCACGACAGACCAGGTAAAAACCCAGGCGGCGGAATCCGCCCGGGCAGCCGAGGCTTCGCGCGCCCAGCGGGCGCGTGCGGACCGCGACGAGGTCTCCGTGGCCGAACCGCGCCAGTTGGCGACGAAATCCGGCTTGATCCAGGGGACGTTCGACGCGTTCGTGGATGTCGTTGACCCGCGCTACCAGACGCGCATCGCGCGCATCTTTGGCCCCGCTTCGGGCGCCACGGCTGCCGAGCTTGCGCCCAGCCTGGTCCCCAGCGTGGTCAGCAAGGCCTACGAACCGATCGAAGTCGGCGGCAAATCCGGCGCGTTCCGCCAGAGCGCGTAAGGGCACCGTCTAGAGCTTCAGACCCGCGCCGGGGCGCCAAGCCTCCGCGCGGGCGAAGCCGTTTGGACGTTTAGGCCGTCGTGTCGATGCCGGCGGCAGGCGCGCCCTTGGCGACCGTGACCATCGCCTCGCGCAGCAGCCTTCCGTGGATCGTGTAGCCGGGCTGGAAGACCTGCACGACGCTTCCCGGTGCGGCACCGGGCGAGTCCACGTGTGCGACCGCCTGATGCAGCGCCGGATCGAACGGCTTGCCGGCGGCATCGATCTTCAGAACGCCGTTGCGCTCGAACGCGGCGAGCAGCTCGCGCTCGGTGAGTTCCACGCCCTCGGCGAGCTTGGCAAGCTGCGGATCGGCCGCGCGCGCTTCCGGGCTCACGGCATCGAGCGCGCGGCGCAGGTTGTCGGAAACCGCGAGCAGCGCCTTGGCGAAACTGCCGACCGCGTACTTCTCACGGTCGACGATCTCGCGCTCGGCGCGCTTGCGCATGTTCTCGGCGTCCGCCATCGCGCGCAGGGCCGCGTCCTTGGTCTTCGCAGTCTCGGCTTCGAGGGCGGCGATCTTCGCGAGCGCTTCGGCCAGCGGATCGGCCGGGACCGGCGCTTCGGCAGCCGGCGTCTCGGGAATGGGTTCGTTCGTCGGCTCGGTCATCGGGTGCGTTCCATCGTCGTTCGTTCCGCCCGGCATTTGGGCGAAAACCCGCGCCGACGCAAGGGTTGATTTCAACCGACCAGCCGGCCCACGACGCGCGCCGTGTAGTCGACCATCGGGATGATGCGCGCATAGTTGAGGCGCGTCGGCCCCACGACGCCGATGGCGCCCACGATGCGCTCCTGCGCGTCGCGATAGGGGGCGACGATGGTGGTGCAGCCCGACAGGCCGAACAGCTCGTTCTGCGCGCCGATGAAGATCTGCACGCCTTCGGCACCCTGCGCCTGCTCGAGGATGCGCGCCATCGACTGGTGCTGCTCGAGCGCTTCGAACAGCCGGCGGATGCGCTCGAGATCCTCCATCGCATGCACGTCCTCGAGCAGCTTGGCCTGCCCGCGCACGATGAGATAGCCCTCGGTGCCGACCGATTTCTCGGGCGTCGACCACACGGCAAGGCCCTGCTCGACGACCTTCTGGGAAAGCTGGTCGAGCTCGGCGCGCGACTGTTCGAGCCGCCGGAGCACGTCCTCGCGCGCCTCGACGAGCGTGCGCCCGGTGAGGTGCGCGGACAGGAAGTTCGACGCCTGCACGAGCTGCTGGGGCGTGAGGCCGAGCGGCGTTTCGATGACGCGGTTCTCGACCAGGCCGCGCTCGGTGACGAGCACCACGAGCGTGCGCCCCGGCCCGAGCGGCACGAACTCGACATGCTTGAGGGGTGCATCCGACTTGGGTGCGATGACCAGCCCCGCCCCGCGGCCCAGCCCCGCAAGCAGCGTGCTCGCCTGTTCGAGCACCTGGCCCACCGCGCGCCCGCCGGCGGCACACTGCGCCTCGATCTTCTCGCGCTCGTCGCTGGACAGGCGGCCGACTTCGAGCAGCCCGTCGACGAACAGCCGCAGGCCGAGATCGGTCGGCAGCCGGCCGGCCGACGTGTGCGGCGAATAGAGCAGCCCCAGATCCTGCAGGTCGGCCATCACGTTGCGGATCGTGGCGGGCGAGATCTGGTCGGGAAGCTGGCGCGACAGCGTGCGCGAACCGACCGGCTCGCCGGTCTCGACATAGGCTTCCACGATGCGCCGGAAGACCTCGCGCGACCGCTCGTCCATCGCGGACACGGCACTCTGCGCGCGCTCGCTGGTGGCCGTGGCGGCGGGGGAAACGGGCTTGCGCTCGAAAGGGACGATGGGGGAGCGGCTCATGGGGAATAGCTAGTCATCCCCGGCAGGGCGTGTCAACGCACGCTCAAACGTCATGCCCGGGCTTGACCCGGGCATCCACGACTTGATCGTCGAACACCGTGTTTGAAGTCGTGGACCCCCGGGTCAAGCCCGGGGGTGACGGTAGAGTGTGGGGTGCCTTGCACATGCTTGCACCGCGGACTAGGTTCGCGACCGTCGAACCCCAACCCCGCCGAAAGAGATCCCCCATGCGCCCTTCGGGCCGTCTTGCCGACCAGATGCGTGAAGTCAGCCTCGAGCCGGGCTTCGCCAAGCATGCGGAGGGTTCGTGCCTGGTGCGTTTCGGCGACACGCATGTGCTGGTCACCGCCTCGCTCGAGGAGAAGGTGCCGCCCTTCCTGCGCAACTCCGGCCAGGGGTGGGTCACGGCCGAATACGGCATGCTGCCGCGCGCGACCCACACGCGTACCGACCGCGAGGCCGCGCGCGGCAAGCAGTCGGGCCGCACGCAGGAGATCCAGCGCCTCGTCGGGCGCTCCCTGCGTTCGGTCACCGACATGAAGCTGCTGGGCGAACGCCAGATCAAGATCGACTGCGACGTGCTGCAGGCCGACGGCGGAACCCGCACCGCCGCGATCACCGGCGCATGGGTGGCGCTGCATCAGGCGATCTTCCCGCTGGTGAAGGCCAAGGGCCTTGCCGGCTTTCCGATCCGCGATCACGTCGCGGCCGTGTCGTGCGGCATCTCGAAGGGCAAGAGCGTGCTCGACCTCGACTATGCCGAGGACAGTGCCTGCGACGTGGATGCCAACTTCGTGATGACCGGCGACGGCAAGCTCGTGGAAGTGCAGGGCACGGCCGAGCGCGACCCGTTCGCCGAAGAACAGCTCCTCGCGATGCTGGCCCTCGCGCGCAAGGGTGTGGGCGAACTCGTCGCCCTCCAGAAGAAGGCGGTCGCGGCATGGGCCAAAGCCGGATGACGGAGCGCCGCCTGACGGGCGGGCGGCTCGTCGTCGCCACGCACAACAAGGGCAAGCTTGCCGAGATGGCCGACCTCTTGCGGCCCTTCGGGCTCGACTGCGTGTCGGCAGGTTCGCTCGGCGTTGCCGAGCCCGACGAGACCGGCACGACCTTCGAGGCGAACGCGGAGCTGAAGGCGCGCCACACGGCGACGGCCACCGGCCTGCCGTCGCTGGCCGACGACAGCGGCCTGTGCGTGGCCGCCCTCGACGGCGATCCGGGCGTGTACACGGCGAACTGGGCCGGCCCGAAGCGCGACTGGGCGCGCGCCATGCGTATGGTCGAAGCGGCCCTCGACGGGGCCGCCGACCGCAGCGCACGCTTCGTGTCGGTGCTCACGCTCGCCTGGCCCGACGGGCACGCCGAGACGTTCCGCGGCGAAGTGCGCGGCACGCTGGTGTGGCCGCCTCGGGGCTCGAAGGGCTTCGGCTACGATCCGGTCTTCATGCCCGACGGCGAGACGCAGACCTTCGGCGAGATGGACCCGGCGAAGAAGCACACGATGAGCCACCGCGCCGTCGCGTTCGACAAGTTCAAGGCCGCGTGCCTGCCATGAGTTCGGTGGGCCCGTGAGCTTCGCGATCTACGTCCACTGGCCGTTCTGCAAGTCGAAATGCCCGTACTGCGACTTCAACAGCCACGTGCGCGAGAAGATCGACGCCGACGCCTGGAAGACCGCCCTGCTCGCCGAGATCGACCACTACGCCGCCCTGACGCCGGGCCGGCATGTGACCTCGGTGTTCTTCGGCGGCGGCACGCCTTCGCTGATGGACCCGCGGATCGCCGGTGCGGTCCTGGAGCGCATCGCGACGCGCTGGGCCATCGCCGACGAGCCCGAGATCACGCTCGAGGCCAACCCGAACTCCGCCGAGGCCGAACGCTTCGCCGCGTTCAAGACCGCCGGCATCAACCGGCTGTCGATCGGCGTGCAGTCGCTCGACGACAGGGCGCTGAAGTTCCTCGGCCGCGGGCATGACGTGCGCGAAGCGTGCCGCGCCATCGACCGCGCGGCGAAACTGTTCGACCGGTTCTCGTTCGACCTGATCTATGCACGGCCGGGCCAGACGGTGGAGGACTGGTCGCGCGAGCTGAAGGCCGCCCTCGACCTGCACCCCACCCATCTTTCGGTCTACCAGCTGACGATCGAGGCGGGCACGCAGTTCAAGACGCTGTTCGATCGTGGCGACTATTCACTGCCCGGCGAGCACGACCAGGAGCGTCTCTACGACGTCACGCAAAGCATCCTCGAAGCCGCCGAGATGCCGGCCTACGAGATCTCGAACCACGCGCGCGCGGGCCAGGCCTCGCGCCACAATCTCGTCTACTGGCACTACGAGGATTATGTCGGCGTGGGCCCCGGCGCGCACGGGCGCCTGACGCTGGACGGAAGGCGTATCGCCACGCGCCAGCAGAAGGCACCCGAAACGTGGCTTGCCGAGGTCGCCGCACACGGCCACGCCACCGCCGAGCAGACGATCCTCGAACGCACCACATGCGTCGACGAAGCGCTGATGATGGGCCTGCGCATCACCGAAGGCATCGACGCCGCACGTTTCGAACGCATGACCGGCGCTGCCCTCGAAAGCCCGGAGGCGCTCGACACCGAACGCGTCGAGCGCATGATCCGCGACGGCTTCATCGCGCGCACGAAGACCGGAATCGCCGCGACCGCACAGGGCCGCAAGGTGCTGAACGGATTGCTGGCGGCGTTGCGCGGCTAGTTGACGGGCGTTGACGGCGCTTGACCGTTAACACGCCAAGCTGTTGATCGAATTTGAATCTCGTGTTGACGTTGACGGGAAACAAAAGCCGTCAACCAAACTTTGCGGAAGCAAGACATCGCGCCCGGCCTCGACCTGCCGGCATGGACGCGCTTATTCACCGTTTCAAAGAGCACGCGGAACCTGCGAGGAATATATAAAAGCCCGTGTAAGTTGTCAAGGAAATAGACCTGTTATACTCTCTACTCGTCATGCCCGGCGAAGGCCGGGCATCCACGACTTGCGCGAGCGCGTGGAGCCGCCGCAGTGCCCGCGTCTCAGTTCGTCGGCGCTTCGAACGTCTCCGGCGCGGGGCTCAGCACGCGCGCGCCTTCGCGGCGCACTTCGAGCACGGCGAAGCCGCGTTCGACGATTCCGCCGGGGTTGAGGCGGAAGATGCCGTCCACGCCGGCGAAGCCGGAATTGGCGGTCAGCGTTTCGAGCGAATAGTCCGCGCCCGCCGGGCCCTTGCCGTGCGCCAGGATCGCGGCAAGCGCCACGGCATCGTAGGCAAGGCTCGCCACGCGCGGCGCCGGGCGGCCGAAGGTGCCGCGATAGCGGTCTTCGAACGCGAGGCGCGCGGGCTGGGCGGTGTTGGCGAACCACGCCCCCTGCAGCGAGGATTCGCGCAGCGTGCGCGGATCGTCCCACAGCGGAATGCCGAGATACTTGACGCGCGCCGGATCGATCTCGTGCCCGTGCAGCTGGGCCACGACCTGGATCAGCCGGTCGCCGAAATCGGGCAGCAGGACGGCGTCGAAATCGAGATCGGGCGGCGGCGGACCCACTTCGCCGCGCGCCAGGCGCGGCGGCGGCCCGGCAAGCTGGCCCAGCCGGCGCACGGCGGGCGCGAAATCGAGCGCGCTCGCCTCGTAGCGCTCGATGCGCACGAGTTCGCCGCCCGTCGCCGCCAGCGACGTGCGCAGCGCGCGTTCCGCCGCGATCCCCAGCGCGTTGTTGGGCAGCAACGCGGCGAACCGTTCGAGGCCGCGCGCGCGCGCATATTCGACCGTGCGCGCGACCGCGTCCTGCGGGGCGATGCCGAGCGTGAACACGCCGGGGGCTGCCACCGTGCGGTCGTTGGAAAGGCTGAGCAGGGCGATGCCCGCCGCGCGCACCGCCGGCGCCACGGCACCCGTCTCGGCCCCCAGCAGCGGGCCGATCACGAGACGCGCCTCCTGCGCCAGCGCCCATTCGAACGCGGCGAGGGCCCCTTGCGGCGTACCGGCGGTGTCGCGCACCAGCAGGACGAAATCCTCGTCGGCGACGTCGAACACGGCCTGCGTGGCCGCATCGAGCAGGGCCGCACCCACCGCCGCGTTGGGACCCGTCAGCGGCAGCAGCAGCGCCACGCGCGGCGCACCGGTGCGCGCCAGGCGCGCGGCCTCGGCGGCGGCGGCCGGATCGATTGCGGTCGCGGCCGGAGATTGTGCGGCCGCCGGCGGTTCGAGCGGTTCGGACGGTGCCGGCGGGGTCGTGGCAGGCGGTGCAACGGCGGCAGCCGGCTGGCCCTGACCGAAAATGCCCGTTACCCTCTCCTTGAGCGCGCCGGAATTCTCGCACCCGCCCAGCGACAGCGCGGCCACGACGACGGCAATGAAAAGCGGAACGCGACGCACGATGATGGCCCCTGACGACGATACCGACGATGCGTTGGAACCTAGCGAGATGGCCCGCGACAATCCAGCGCCCATCGCGCTTGCGCCCGGTCTCTATCTCGTCGGCACGCCGATCGGCAATCTGGGCGACGTGTCGGCGCGCATGCGAGTGGTTCTCGCCGCGGCGTCGGTCATCGCGGCGGAAGACACGCGCGTCGCCCGCCGGCTGCTGTCGGCCCTTTCCATCCCGGCACCGAAGCTTTTGCGCTGCGACGAGCGCGCGAGCGAAGCGATGGCCGGGAAGCTGGCGCAGGCCGCGCGGACAGGCGTCGTCGCGTTCGTGTCGGATGCCGGCATGCCGGGCATCGCCGATCCGGGGGCGGCCCTGGTGCGCGCGGCCGAGGAGTCGGGCGTTCCCGTCACCGTCGTGCCCGGCCCGTCGGCCATCGCGACGGCGGTGGCGCTGTCGGGCCTGCCGGCCGAGCCGTTCCTGTTCCTGGGGTTCCTGCCGCCGAAGACCGGCCCGCGCGCACGCCGGCTGGCCGAGTTCCGCGACGTGAAGGCGACCCTCGTGGCGTTCGAAGCCCCGCACCGCACGGCCGAAACGCTCGCCGCGATGGTCGAGGTGCTGGGCGACCGGCCGGCCTGCGTGTTGCGCGAACTCACCAAACGCCACGAGGAGCGGCGCGCCGGCCCGCTCACAGCACTTGCCGCGCACTACGCCGCGCACGAAGCGCTGGGCGAGATCGTTCTCGTCGTTGGCCCGCCGGGCGACGAACCGCAAGGCGAACCCGATCCGGCCTTGCTCGACGCGAAGATCCGCGAAGCGCTGGCAACACTGGGCGTGCGCGATGCCGCCGACCGCATCGCCGCGGCGACCGGCCTGCCGCGCCGGCAGGTCTATGCACGCGCGCTGGCGCTTGCGGGCAAGTCGAAACGATGAAATCTGCCCGGCACGTCGCGGCCCAGCGGCGCGGGCGGCTGGCCGAGACGCTGGCGGCGTGGCGGCTGCGCCTGGCGGGCTGGCGGATCGTCGCGCGCGACCTGCGCCTGCCCGCAGGTCAGGTCGATCTCGTGGCCCGACGCGGGCGCACGCTCGCCTTCGTCGAGGTGAAGGCACGGGACAACGCCGACGATGCGGCCGAATCGCTACACCCTGCCCAATGCGCGCGCATCGAGCGCGCGGCCGAGCAGTATCTGGCCGGGCGCCCTCAATTCGCCGCATTCGAGATTAGATTCGATCTGGTGCTGGTGGCCCCCGCAAGCTGGCCCCGGCACGTGAAAGATGCTTGGCGCGACTCGCGCAGGCACCCTAAATAAAAGGGGAATCGAGGAGCATGCACATGACAGCGCGAACCGGATCCAGCCGTTGCGTTCTCGCGGCCGTCCTGCTGGCGGGCGGCCTGATGCTGCAGGGTTGCGTGGGGGCCGCCGTGGGGGCCGGGGCCGCCGTGGGCGGGGCCGCCATGCAGGACCGCGGCGTGCGCGGCGCGGTCACCGACAACGGCATCGCGCTCGAGATCAACCATTACTGGTACCAGGAGAGCAAGAACAACGCGATCTTCTCGTCGATCTCCACGCAGATCTACGAAGGCCGCGTGCTGCTGACCGGTGCGGTCACGAACCCCGACACGCGCGCCGAAGCGGTGCGCCTGGCGTGGAAGGCCGGCGGCATCCGCGAGATCATCAACGAGATCGAGGTGACCGACGAAGGCGGCCTCAAGAATTTCGCCAAGGACGTGTGGTCGGCCAACGAACTGCGCTCGCGCCTGCTGTTCGCCAAGGGCATCAACTCGGCCAACTTCTCGGTCGAGGTCGTCAACGGAACGGTCTACATCCTGGGCGTCTTCGCCGACCAGGCCGAGCTCGACCGCGTGCTCGGCGTGGCGCGCAACCTCGCCAACGTCCGGCGCGTGGTCAACCACGCGATCGCGCGCGACGACCCGCGCCGCTTCCGGGCACCGCCCGCCGCGTCGTGAACCCGCCCTACCGCCTTGTCGCCGGCGCGCCGGCCGAGGCCGAGCGCGCACTGGCGCAGGCGGCCCGGGCGGGCGAGCAGGACATCGCCATCGCCGACACGGCCCTGGCGCTTTCGGCGGCCGCGCGCCCGCAGCTCGACCTTGCCCCCTATCGCGCGCACCTGTCGGAGATCGCGACATGCGTGGCGGCCGAGGCGCAGGGCCGGCCCGACACGCTGGCGGGCCGCGTGGCGGCCTTGCGCGAGGCGCTGGTCGAGCGGTTGGGCTATCACGGCGACCGCGATTCCTACGACGACCTGCGCAATGCCGACCTTGCCGGCGTGATCGACCGGCGGCGCGGCCTGCCCGTGGCGCTGGCGATCCTGTGGATCCATGCCGCACGCGCGCAGGGCTGGAGCGCGTCGGGGCTCGCGTTCCCGGCGCATTTCCTGATCCGCGTCGACGGGCCGGACGGGCGCGCGATCCTCGATCCGTTCAACGGCGGGGCGGCGCTGGAAACCAAGGCGCTGCGCGGCCTGCTCAAGCGCCTCGAAGGGCCCGACGCCGAGCTGCAGAACCACCACTACGCCAGCGTGCCCGACCGCACGGTGCTGCTGCGCCTGCAGAACAACATCAAGATGCGCCTGATGAAGGCCGAGGATTTCCGCGGCGTGCTGGCCACGCTCGAGCGCATGCTGATGCTCGCCCCCGGCGATCCCGCCTTGTGGCACGAGGCGGGGTTCGTGCATGTCGGACTCGACAATCTGCGCGCCGGCGTGATGTGTTTGGAGCAGGCCCACGCGCTCGTCGGGGCCGCCGGTGCGAAGGACCGCATCGCGATGGAGATCCAGGCGCTCAAGAGCCGCCTGAACTGAAGGAACCGCCTGAATGTCGCGCGTGTGTGCCGTGCAGATGGACCCGATGGGTCCGATCAACATCGACGGGGATTCGAGCTTCGCGCTGATGCTGGAAGCGCAGGCGCGCGGCTACACGCTCTACCACTATCTCGTGCGCCACCTGTCCATGCGCGGCAAGGAACGCATCTACGCGAAGGCGCATCCGGTGACGGTGCGCCGCGAGAAGGGCAACCATTTCACGTTCGGCGCGCCCGAGACGATCGACCTTGCCAAGGTCGACGTCATCCTGATGCGCCAGGACCCGCCCTTCGACATGGCGTACATCACCGCGACGCACATCCTCGAGCACATCCATCCCAAGACGCTCGTGGTCAACGATCCCGCACACGTGCGCAACGCGCCGGAAAAGCTGTTCGTCACGCATTTCCCGCATCTGATGCCGCCCACGCTGATCACGTCGGACAGCGCCGAGATCCTCGAGTTCCGCAAGGAGTTCAAGGACATCATCGTGAAGCCCCTGTTCGGCAACGGCGGGGCCGGCGTGTTCCGCGTCAAGCCCGACGACGAGAACCTGACCGCACTCATCGAGATGTTCACGCACGCCAGCCGCGAGCCGCTGATGATCCAGCGCTACGAACCCGCCGTGCGCCAGGGCGACAAGCGCATCATCCTGGTCGACGGCAAGGCGGAAGGGGCGATCAACCGCGTGCCGGCGGCGGGCGAGGCACGCGCCAACATGCATGTCGGCGGCAAGGCCGTGAAGACGACGCTGACCAAGCGCGAGACCGAGATCTGCGAGACGATCGGGCCGGAACTGAAGAAGCGCGGCCAGATCTTCGTCGGCATCGACGTGATCGGCGACTACCTCACCGAGATCAACGTCACCTCGCCCACCGGCATCCAGGAAGTGAAGCGCTTCGACGGCACCGACCTCGCCGCGTCGATCTGGAACGCGATCGAGGCGAAGCTCTAGGCGAGCCCGCGGAACGCCAGGTAAAGCCCCAGCGCCAAGAGCCCGATCAGGAACCAGCGGCGGAAGCCTTCGGCCGGCAGCCTGTGGCGCAGGACCGTTCCCAGCCACATGCCGCCGAGGGCCGGCAGCAACGCGAACGCGGAGCCGAGGAGGTTCGCGGTGTCGAACACGCCGTCGTTCGCAAGGCCGAGCCCCAGCGCCACGGTCGACACGAGGAACGACAGGCCGAGCGCCTGGATGAGATCCTCCTTCGCAAGGCCGAGCGACTGCAGATAGGGCACGGCCGGCAGCACGAAGATGCCGGTGGCCGCCGTGACGAGCCCGGTCGCGAGCCCGACGGGGGCGCCCAGCCACTTCTCCATGTGCGGCGGCACGTGGAAGCGGAACGACGTGAGGCTCAGCGCGGCATAGGCCGCCACGCACAGGCCGAGGGCGACGCGCGCGGCCAGCGCGTTCTCGCCGGCCAGCCAGCCGCCGCCCAGCGCCACGCCCGCGCATACCGCCGCCATCATCGGCCATAGCCGCACGATCAGCGCGCGGAAATCCGGCCCCGCCCAGAGCTGCCACACGTTGGTCACCAGCGACGGCACGACGAGTAAGGCGGCCGATTGTGCCGGGGCGAGTGCCAGGCTCAGCAGCCCCATCGAGATCGTCGGCAGCCCCAGCCCGACCACGCCCTTGACGAATCCGGCGAGCGCGAAGGCGACGACGACGAGCAGGATCAGGGACGGCTCAGGCATCGCACTTCCTGAACCGGCCGATGTCGAGATGCAGGTGGTTGGCGTGGGCGAAGTCGGTCTTGGGCGTCAGCACGATGTTGAAATGGCGGCATGCCCCCTGCGCCACGTCGCGCAGGAAGGCGCCGCGCGAACCGCGGTCGTTCCAGTGGTGGCGCACGTTGACCATCGTCTTGCCCTCCAGCTCGAAGCCGCCCACGTCGATGGCGCGCCCGAAGGCATGCTCCGACAGGCGGCTGGCGCGGCCCGTCTGCGGCTTGCACACGTAGCTGCCGTAATGGACGAGCTGCACGACCTGCTTGCCGAAATGGCGCCAGGCGGCAGGCTGCACGACGTCTCGCTCGAACGCGAGGAGCGCATGCGCCATCGGGCAGGTCATCAGCGTGGGCCGGTTGAGCGGGATGGAGGCGCGCGCCAGCATCACCGCCTCGTCCACGCGGCAGCCTTCGCGCGTCTCGACCGTCGGCCGGCGCTCGAACGCGGCATCGGCGCGCGCGAGGGCCTCGAAGCAGCCGAGTGCCGAATCGGACGCCGGCGGCGGCAGGGCCGGCAGCTCGACGGGGGGCGGCAGGCGCGGCGCGCACGCCGCCATCGACAGGGCGAGAAGCCCGATCGCGGCAAGACGGTGCGGCAGATTCCGGAAGATGCGATTCAGGGGGCGACTCCAGCCCCGCGACTATACGCGCGAAGTGCCTTTTCGTGAATCGCGTGTGGCCTTCGCGAGGGCGGCCCCCAGCAGCTCGAACTCCGGCCGGCGCGACGTGCCCTTGCGCCAGACGAGGCCCAGGTCGCGCGCCGGATCGTCCTCGACGGCGAGCGACACGAGATCGGTGCCCTTCAGCAGCCCGGCATCGATCGCCATCTGCGGCAGCAGCGTCACGCCCAGCCCGTTGTCGACCATCTGCACCAGCGTGAAGATCGACGTGGCGGCGAACGGATCGGCGTCCCGGCTCTCGCGCAGGCCGCAGGCGGCGAGCGCGTGCTTCTTCATGCAGTGGCCGTCGGCGAGCAGCAGCAGCTTCTGCGCGCGGATCTCGCGCGTGGGGACCGTGGCCCTGCCGGCGAGCGCATGGTCGCGCCGCACGATCAGGCGGAACGGATCGCGGCCCAGCGGATAGCCGTCGTTGGGGCCGCACTCGCACGGCAGGGCGAGCAGGGCCGCGTCGAGCGTGCCGTTGGCGAGCTTCTCGACCAGCCGCTCGGTCAAGTCCTCGACCAGATAGAGCTTCAGCTTCGGATAGGCCTTGCGCAGGGCCGGCAACGCGCGCGGCATCCAGAAGGGGCTCACGCTCGGGATCACGCCCAGGCGCAGCTCGCCCGCCAGCGGCTCGCCCGCGCCCCGCGCTTCCAGCGCCAGTTCCTCGGCATCGGCCAGCACGCGGCGCGCGCGCACGAGGATGCGCTCGCCCAGTGGCGTCAGGTTCACCCGCCGGCGCGTGCGGTCGACGAGGGCGGCACCCAGCGTGGCCTCCAGCTCCTGCAGGCTGGCCGACAGCGTGGATTGCGTGATGCTCGCCTGCCGGGCGGCGCGCCCGAAATTGAGCGTGTCGGCAAGGCAGGCGAAGTGGCGGAGCTGGCGCAGCGTGGGCAGGTGAATCATCGGTTTCCTCGATTAGAGTTGCCAGTTTAATCCGTTGGACCGATCACAGGCAAGCTGCGATTTTCCGCGTCGACGGGCCCCGATGGACGGGTCGCCCGAAACCCACCGGAGACGATCCCATGCTGACCATCGGCGACAAGTTCCCCGCGTTCGACCTCAAGGCCGTCGTCTCGACGGACCCCAAGACCGCCTTCACCCAGATCAATTCCGAGTCCGACAAGGGCAAGTGGAAGATCGTGTTCTTCTGGCCCAAGGACTTCACGTTCGTCTGCCCGACCGAGATCGCCGCCTTCGGCAAGCTCAACAAGGACTTCAACGAGCGCGACGCGGTCGTCTACGGCGTGTCGACCGACAGCGAGTTCGTCCACCTCGCCTGGCGCCAGAACCATGCCGACCTGAAGGCGCTGCCCTTCGCGATGCTCGCCGACATCAAGCGCGAGCTGTCGGCGGCCCTGGGCGTGCTCGACAGGAACGAGGGTGTCGCCCTGCGCGCCACGTTCATCGTCGATCCGGAAGGCGTCATCCGCTTCGTGTCGGTCAACGACCTGAGCGTGGGCCGCAACCCGGCCGAGGTGCTGCGCGTGCTCGACGCGCTCCAGACCGACGAGCTGTGCCCGTGCAACTGGCAGAAGGGCGAGGACGTCCTGAAGGCCGCCTGAACCTTTCGCACCGGAGAACGCAAATGACGATCGAGAACCTGAAGTCGGCCCTGCCCGACTACGCCAAGGACCTGAAGCTCAATCTCTCGTCGCTCGCCGCCGAGACGGCGGTGTCGCCGGAGCTTCGCGCCCTGCTGTTCGTCACCGCGGGGCTGGCCGTGCGCCAGCCCCAGGTGCGCGACGCCCTGCTGGGCGAGTTCGGCCCGGCGCTGACGGCCGAACAGATCGGGGCCGCGAAGATCGCGGTCTCGCTGATGGGCATGAACAACATCTACTACCGCTTCACGCATCTCGTGTCGGCCAAGGACTATGCGACGATGCCGGCCAAGCTGCGTATGACCGCGATGGCCAAGCCCGGCATCGCGCACGCCGAGTTCGAGCTGCTCAGCCTTGCCGTGTCGGCCATCAACGGCTGCGGCATGTGCATGGACAGCCACGAGCAGGCCGTGCGCAAGGGCGGCATCGAGCCCGCCGCGATCCAGGCCGCCGTGCGCATCGCCGCCGTCGTCCACGCGGTCGCGGTGACGCTGGATGCGGAAGAAGGGGTGCCGGCGCTGGCAGCGGCGGCTTGACGACGAGGGCGGCGGCCTAGGCCGCCGCCTTCTTCATCTCGATCCGGACGAGCTTCGTGCGCGTGCCGGTCTGGTAGACGCCGCCGATGCCGGCGGGTGTCGCGACCGCACGCAGCGAATTGCCGCTTTCGAAATTCCCCGCCAGCGTGATCGCTTCGGGCGTGGCCCAGACGGCGCGCAGCCTGCCGGGCCCGGCGTTCGGCACCAGCCATTGCGCCGCGATCTTCGCCTGCCCGTCCGGCCCGCCGGGCTCGACGACAATCCGGATGCGCCGCTCGTCGGCGGCGCCGACGAGACCGCCGGCATATTCCCCGCTTGCCCAGCCGAGCCTGTCCGCCGGCGCGAGGGTCTTTGCGTCCCACGGCTTCTTCGCCTCGTCCTCGACATAGCTCTGCCACCAGCCCCAGTTCCTGTTCTCGCCGGCGAAGAATTTCACGATCAGGCCGCCGCGGCTGACGATCCAGGTCTGGGGGTAGAGCCGGATACCGAGATCGTTCAGCGACACCTCGGTGCCGTCGGTACGGAACATGTTGCGCTCTTGGCGCGACATGTTCAGCGAGTTGTACTGGCTGACCGACAGATTCGCGGTCTTGAGGAAGGCGAGCGAGCGGTCATTGTGCTCGAGCCCGTTGAGGAAGACGAACCGGACCGAATCGTTCGGCTTCAGCGCGCTTTCCATCGCCGCAAGCTCGGGCAGTTCGCGCTTGCAGGGCGGGCACCACGAACCCCACCAGTGCAGGAACACCACCTTGCCGCGCATGTCAGCCGTGCTGGCGAGCCGTCCGGTGGGATCGAGCATGCACACGTCCTGTAGCCGGAACGTCTGCTGCGTGCGTGCCGGTGTCGGCAGGGCCGCGACGCCCGTCGTTGCGGCGGCTCCGGCAAGAAAGCGGCGTCGGTCCATGATCGCGCTCCCCGTTCGGTATTCTTGGTATGCGGATGTTCTTCCTCTGCCGGTGCGGCGTCAAGCCGCCGGCGGAATTGCCGTCGCTCGCAGTTGCAGCATGGCCCTTCCGTTGCCAGTCCGGACCGGAAATTGTAGAAACGAACTTCTGCAATTTCCGGGCAGCATTTTGTATGGTCGCACGCGTCGGCACGGTCGCGTTCCACGGGGTCGAGACGGTGGCGGTCGACGTGCAGGTGCAGGTCGCGTCGGGCGCGCCTGCCTTCGCGGTCGTGGGCCTGCCTGACAGCGCGGTCAAGGAAAGCAAAGAGCGCGTGCGCGCGGCCCTGGCGGCGATCGGGCTGGCACTGCCGGGCAAGCGCATCACGGTCAATCTCGCCCCCGCCGACCTTGCCAAGGAAGGCGCGCATTTCGATCTGCCCATCGCACTCGGCCTGCTCGTGGCGATGGGGGCGGTCGCGGCCGAGCAGGTCGCCCGCTACGTGGTGCTCGGCGAACTGACGCTCGACGCGCGCATCCTGCCCGTCCCCGGCGTGCTGCTCGCGGCGATGGCGGCGCACGGGCGCGACCTGGGGCTCGTGTGCCCGGAAGCGTGCGGCGGCGAAGCGGCGTGGGCCGCCGACGCGCGCGACTTCGAGATCGTCGCCCCGCCCACGCTGCTGTCGCTGCTCAACCATCTGCGCGGCGCCCAGCTTCTTGCCCGGCCGCAGCCGCGCCTGGCGGCTCCGCGCGTCGCCGGCACCGATCTTCGCGACGTCAAGGGACAGGAAACCGCCAAGCGCGCCATCGAGGTGGCGGCCGCCGGCGGCCACAACCTGCTGATGGTCGGCCCGCCGGGTGCCGGCAAGTCGATGCTGGCGCGCTGCCTGCCCGGCCTGCTGCCGCCGCTGACGGCGGCCGAGGCGCTGGAAATCTCGACCGTGCGTTCGCTCGCAGGATTGCTGGGCGACGGGCATATCGCGCGCAGCCGGCCGTTCCGCGATCCGCACCACACCGCAAGCCACGTCGCCCTGATCGGCGGCGGCCCGCGCGCGAAGCCCGGCGAGGTGAGCCTTGCCCATCTGGGCGTGCTGTTCCTCGACGAGCTGCCGGAGTTTCCGCGCGCCGCCCTCGAAGCGCTGCGCCAGCCGCTGGAGACCGGCCGCGCCATCGTGGCGCGGGCACAGGCACATGTCGCATACCCCGCGCGCGTCCAGCTCGTCGCGGCGATGAACCCGTGCCGCTGCGGCCATCTCGACGATCCCGTACAGGCCTGCGGGCGGGCCCCCAAGTGCGCGTCGGAGTACCAGTCGCGCATTTCCGGGCCGCTGTTCGACCGCATCGACCTGCATGTCGACGTGCCGCCGGTGCATGCGCGCGACCTGTCGCTGCCCCCGCCCGCCGAGGGCACGGCCGAGGTCGCCGACCGCGTGGCGGCGGCGCGCGAGCGCCAGCATGAACGTTTCATGTCGCTTCCCGCCGAGGGCCGGCCGCGCTCCAACGCCGAGCTCGACGGCCAGGCGCTCGAGGCGCTGGCCGCCCCCGAGCCCGCCGGCCGGCGCCTGCTCGACGAGGCGGCCGAGCGCATGCGCCTGTCCGCGCGCGGCTATCATCGCGTCATGCGCGTGGCGCGCACGCTTGCCGACCTCGACTCCGCCGACCGGCCCTCGCGCACCCATGTGGCCGAGGCGCTGGGCTACCGCCGGGTCCGATTCGCAAACTGAAATTAACCGCTTAGAGGCAAGTCCCGCGACGTCGGAAAGCTTGTCCGACACGAGTCCCGCCATATACAATTCTTGTGTGTGACAGGGGGATTCATGGGGGGCGATTCGGCAATCGACCGGTTGGAGCTTCCCGCGACCGGCGAACTGGCCGCGCTCGGCAGCCTCAGGACGGTCCTGCTCGACAGGCTGGCGGCCGGCCAGCCCGTCCATCTCGACGCGCGCCATGTCCACGAACCGTCGACGGCGCTGGTCCAGCTCGTCGAATCCGCCGCCGCCGCCTTCGCGGCGCGCGAGCTGGCCTTCGGCCTCGTCGAACCGTCGGACGCGCTGTGTTCGGCCTACGAGGATCTCGGGCTGTTCGGCGCCCTCATGTCGCGCATCGCGGTCGCAGGGTAGAGGGCGCGCGATGAGCTCGGACGAAGAAGATCTCCAGCGCATCTTTTTCCTCGAATGCGAGGAACTGGTCGCCAGCGCCGAGCAGAGCGTCGAGACGCTGCGCGCCGGCGGGGCGGCGGACGACGCGATCAACGCGCTGTTCCGCGCGGTCCATTCGATCAAGGGCGGGGCCGGCGCCTTCGGACTCGACCGGCTGGCGAAATTCGCGCACGCGTTCGAATCCTTCATGGACCTGCTGCGCAAGGGCAAGGCCACGCTCGATGCCGCCGCCATCGACCTGCTGTTCGACGGCGTGGACGTGCTGCGCATGCTGGTGGACGAAGCGCAGAACGGCACGCAAGCCCCGCCCGCCCGCTATGACGCGGCCTTCTCCGCGCTGCGCCGCGCTGCGGGCCTCGACGCCGAACCGGCCGGCTCCGCATCCCAAGCCGACGCACCCGACCCGACCGCCGGGATCGTGTTCGACGCACCGCCTGCCCAAGCGCCGCAGCGCCAGTACCGCATCGCGCTTGCACCCGGCCCGCGCATGCTGGCGGCCGGCGTCGATCCGCTGCGCGTCATCGCCAACCTCAAGGCGCTGGGCAGCGTGTCGGTCGAGATCGACGCGGCGGACCTGCCCGCCCTCGACGCGCTCGATCCTGCAGTCTGCCATTTCCGCTGGACGATAAGCCTCGAGTCGGCCGCACCGCGCGCCGACGTCGACGAGATCGTCGAGATGATCGACGATCTTGCCGATGTCGCCATCGAGGACCTGACCCCACCCGAGCCGGAGCCCGAAGCCGTCGCTGCCGTGGCACCGCCACCGGCCTCGGCACCGGCCTCGGCACCGGCGCCACCGGCGCCCGAGAACGCGGCGCCCGCCGCCGACGCGCGGCGCGAGAAGCCCGTCGCCACGGTGCGCGTCGACGTGCCCAAGCTCGAACGGCTGGGCAACATGGTGGGCGAGCTCATCATCACGCAGGCCTTCCTCGCGCGTCAGGCCAGCGACCTTGACACCGAGAAACACCGCCGCCTGTTCCGCGCCCTCGACGAGATGTCCCAGCACATCCGCGACCTTGCCGATGCCGCGACGTCGATCCGCGCGCAGCCGCTGAAGGTCGTGTTCTCGCGCTTCGGGGCGCTGGTGCGCGATCTGGAGAAATCCACCGGCAAGCGCATCCGCCTGGAGGTTTCGGGCGAAGGCACGGAGATCGACAAGACCGTCGTCGAGCGGCTGAGCGAGCCGCTCACGCACCTGATCCGCAATTCGGTCGACCACGGGATCGAACCGGCGGAGAAGCGCCTCGCCGCCGGCAAGGACCCGGTCGGCCTGCTGAAGCTCAGCGCCGAGCAGCGCGGCACGCACGTGGCGATCGAGCTTTCCGACGACGGGGCCGGCGTCAACCGGCCGCGCGTGCTCGCCAAGGCGATCGAGCGCGGGCTGGTGTCGCCGGGTGCGACCTTGAGCGACCAGGAGATCGACGACCTGCTGTTCGTGCCGGGCTTCTCCACCGCCGAGGCGGTCACGTCGGTTTCCGGGCGCGGCGTGGGCATGGATGCCGTGCGCGCCACCATCGCCGAGATGGGCGGTCAGGTCGGGCTCGTGTCGCGCACAGGGCTGGGCACCACCTTCTCGCTGCACCTGCCGCTGTCGCTCGCCATCCTCGACGCGATGGTCACGCTCGTGGGGCTGCACAGCTACCTGATCCCGACCAGCGCCATCATCGAGAGCCTGCGCCCGCAGGCCGCCGCCCTCGTGCGCATGGACGGGCAGAACACGCTGCTCGCCTGGCGCGGCTCGATGCTGCGCATCCTGTCGCTGGGCGCGGAGTTCTCGGTGCCGGGTGCCGTGGAAGATCCCGCGCGCGGCATCCTCGTCATCGTCAAGCCCGCGGGCGGCGAGATGATCGCGCTCCAGGTCGACGACCTGATCGGCCAGGAGCCGGTCGTGGTGAAGAGCCTGGAACGCAACTACCGCAAGGTGCGCGGCATTTCCGGCGCCACGATCCTTGGCGACGGCCGGCCGGCGCTGATCCTCGATCTTCCGGCCCTAGGTGCGGTGATGGCGCGGCGGCCACGCGCCGAAACGGGTACAGCGGCGGGATGAAGGTGGAGTCGATGGAAACCGATCGCCAGAAGCAGGCCGGCAGCGACGCGCCGGAATCGCAGTTCGTCACGTTCGAGATCGGCGACAACACGTTCCTGATCCCGATCGAGCGCGTCGTCGAGTTCCGCACCTGGACCGAGCCCACCTCGGTGCCGCACACGCCGTCCTACGTGCGCGGCATCGTCAACATCCGCGGCGAGATCGTGCCCGTCTACGACGTGGCCGCCCGCCTCGGGCGCGGCATGACCGAGCCCGGTGACCGGCACGTCGTCGTCATCGTGCGCGGCGAGGAATCGCGCTCGGTCGGCCTGCTCGTCGATTCGGTGACCGACATCGTCAACGCGCGCCCCGACAACATGGCGCCGATGCCCCGGATCGAGGGCGGCGACGCAACCCCGTTCATGTCGGGCGTCGTCTTCGCCGAGGAACGCATCCTGGGCGTGACCGACGTCGACCGGCTGGTATCGGAGACGTTCCCCGACGGCGGCGAACTGCCGGCTGCACAGGCGGGCCCGGCCGGATGACCGAACCCGCCCTGCGCGACATCGCCGCCGCTTCGGCGACGGCCGGGCCGGCGTTCGAGGCGCGCGACATGCGCTTCTTCGCTGACGCGATGCGCGCGCGCATCGGCGTCGTTCTGCCCGACGCCAAGGCGGCCCTCGTGTTCCGGCGGCTGGCGCCGCGCGTGCGCGAACTGGGCTTCGAGACGTTCGCGCGCTATCGCGAGCATCTCGCCGATCCGCACGATGCCGAGTGGGAACGCGTCGTGGCGCTGCTGACGACCAACCATTCGCGCTTCTTCCGCGAGATCCACCATTTCAAGCTCCTGTCGCGCCATCTGGAAGAGGCGTTCGGGCGCGGCGTCAAGCGCGTGCGCCTGTGGTCGGCCGCGTGCGCCGCCGGCCAGGAGCCCTATTCGATGGCGATGCTGATCGCGCACCTGAAGCAGGGGCGCCCCGCGGTCGACGCGCGCGTGCTGGCGACCGACGTGGACCGCACGGTGCTCGAGGCGGCTGCCGTCGGCCGCTACGCGCCCGAGGATGTCGGCCACCTGCCGCGTTTCGCGCGGCCCTACATGACGCAGGAGGCCGACGGCACGTCCACCGTGACGGGCGCGCCGCGCGACCTCGTGCGCTTCCGGTACCACAACCTGATCGGCGCCGAATGGCCCATGCGCGGGCCGTTCGACGCGATCTTCTGCCGCAACGTGCTGATCTATCTGGCACCGGACGACCAGACGAAAGTAATCAAGCGGCTCGCGCGCCTGCTGAAGGTCGGCGGCATCCTGTGCCTCGGCCATTCGGAAATCGCGCGCACCGAAGACATGCCCATCAAGCGGATAGAGGTTTCGAGCAGTTATGTCAGGATCTGATACCCCCCCGGCCACCGGACGTCGGCCGGCGCGCGTCCTCATCGTCGACGATTCGGCACTCGTGCGCGAGATGCTGACCGGCATCCTGTCGGGCGACCCCGACCTCGAGGTCGTGGGCACCGCGCCCGACCCGATCATCGCGCGCGAGAAGATCAAGGCGCTCAATCCCGACGTGCTGACGCTCGACGTGGAGATGCCGCGCATGAACGGCATCGAGTTCCTCGAACGGCTGATGCGCATGCGGCCCATGCCGGTCGTGATGATCTCGACGCTGACCCAGGATGGTGCCGACACCACGCTTCGCGCACTGGAGCTGGGGGCCGTCGACTACGTCGCCAAGCCCACGCAGCGCCTGAGCGAATCCTTCGACGCGCTGAAGCTCGAGATCTGCACGAAGGTCAAGACGGCCGCCGCCGCGCGCGTGCGCGGCATGCCGTCGGCCCGGCCGGCAGCCGCACCGGCGACCGCAATGGCCGGCGATCCGGCGCGCTTCGGCCATCTCGACGTCGTCGCGATTGGCGCTTCCACCGGCGGGGTCGAGGCGATCGGCGAGATCCTCGCCGCCGTGCCCGCCGACGCACCCGGCATCGTCGTCGTCCAGCATCTGCCGGCGAACTTCACCGGCCGTTTCGCCGCACGCCTCGACGCCGCGCTGGCGCTGAAAGTGACCGAGGCGGCCGACGGTGCCGCGATCGTGCCGGGCAGCGTGCATGTCGGGCGCGGCGGCCAGCACCTGGAGGTCGCGCGCGATGCCGCCGGCCGGCCCGTGTGCCGGCTGGTCGACGGTCCGGCGGAAACCGGGCACCTGCCATCGATCGACCGGCTGTTCCGTTCGCTTGCCCCCTTCGGGCGGCGTGCGGCGGGAATCATCCTCACCGGCATGGGGCGCGACGGCGTGCTCGGCCTCAAGGCCATGCGCGAGGCAGGTGCTTTGACCATCGCCCAGGACGCCGCCACGTCGGTCGTCTACGGCATGCCGCGCGCGGCGGCCGAAGCCGGCGCCGCGCAGCTCGAACTTCCGCTCTCGCGCATCGCCGCGGCGATGCTCGAGCCCACAAAAACGCCAGACGGAGTGCACTGACCATGCCTGCCGCAAGATCGCTACGCGTCCTCGTTGTCGACGACCAGCCCAGCATGCGCGGACTGATCCGCAGCTACCTGCGCAAGCTAGGCTTCGAATCGATCGACGAGGCGCCCAGCGGATCTGCTGCGCTCAATGAGCTGGGGATGCGGCCCTACAACCTCGTCATCTCCGACTTCAACATGGACAACGGGTCCGGCCTCGACCTGCTCAAGAACATGCGCATGCACCCGGTGCTCAAGCGCGTGCCCGTGATCATGGTCACCGGAAACGCCGACGGCGAGACGGTGACCTCGGTCGTCAAGGCCGGCGTCAACGGCTACGTGGTCAAGCCCGTCTCGCTCGAAGCGCTCAAGCAGCGCGTCGTCCACATCCTCGGCCCGCTCACCTGATCCACAGCGAAAGCGACAGCAGATGAAGATCTCGACGAAGCTGACCGGCCTGATCGCAGCCGCAGCCCTCGTGGCGGCCGGCATGTTCGCCGCCTTGAGCTTACGCAACTACGAAACGCTCAAGGACATGGAGCAGGTCGCGGCCGGCAGCAACTTCAGCGGACCGCTGCGCGATCTGGGCGAGGGGCTCTACAGGCACAAGATGGCGCTGCTCAAAGGCGTCGTGGCGGCAAATTTCGAGCGCGACAAGATTGTCGGCCACAAGGACCAGATCCGCAAGGCGATGGAAAGCCTCGCCGCGGGGGACCGGCGGCTGCGCGCCTCGCACGGGCACGGCATCGAAGCGCTGGCCGTTGCGAAACCGGCGATCGACCGGGTGCTCGCGCTGATGCCGGGCAACGACCTGACGGCGTCCAGCATCCTCCAGATCCAGGAAGCCGCCTTCGCGCAGTACCGCGAGCTCGCCTTCGGGTCGGCCGACGCGTTCAACGTCCTGGGCGATTCGGAAACCGACATCGTGCTGATGATGAACAACCAGTTCGACGTGTTCCCGAACCTGCTGATGAGCCGCGCCTACCAGATGGGCCGGCTGTTCCTGCTCGACGAGCTGTTGGGTGCCAGTTCCACGACGGCCGAAGCCCTGCAGGCGCAGCTCAACGGCGTGCAGGAACGCAAGGGCGTGGTCCAGGAGATCCTGCGCAACCAGTTCCGCAACGCCACGCGCGCGGCGGGGGTCGACAGGACCGGCCGCGGCTGGGAACAGCGGATCGCGCGCGGCGGGGCGCTGCAGGACCGCAACCAGCGCTTCGAGGGGGCGCTCGAAGTCGCCCTCAAGAGCCTGCCGGCCGCAATGCTCGTCGTCGGCGACGACGAGGCGTATCTCGATGCGCTGCTCGACGGTTGGCGCAGCCTGTCGCAGCTGCTCGACGCCAATCTCGAATCGCGCATGAAGGCCCATGCGCAGCGCTTCTACATCGAGTCGGCGCTGATGAGCCTTCTCATCCTCGTGCTGTTCGCCACGATGTGGCGGATCGTCGGGCGCGCCACGCGCGACATCGGTGCGGCCGAGGCGACGACCTCCAGGATCGCCGAAGGCCATCTCGACATCGCCATCGCCGGCACCGATCGGGCCGACGAGATCGGCGGCCTGATGCGCTCGGTCGAGGTGCTGCGGCAGAACTCCGAAGCACAGCGCGCACTCCAGGAAAAGGAGAAGGCGATGCTCCTGCGGCTGTCGGCCACGGCCGAGCAGGTCGCCGAGTCGGTCGACGCGATCCGTGCGGCCGCAAGCGAGATCTCGCAGGGCAGCAACGATCTGGCCAGCCGCACCGAGCGGCAGGCATCGGCGCTGCAGCAGACGGTGGCCACGATGGCCGAGATCTCGGCAACCGTCGCGATGAACGCGCAGAACTCCGAACAGGCACGCAAGCTCGCCGCCGATGCACTGGCGCGCGCCGAGAGCGGCGGCAACGCCGTTTCCAGCGTCGTCTCGGCGATGTCGGGGATCGAGGTGTCGTCCGCGCGCATCGCCGAGATCATCCAGGTGATGGAGGAGATCTCGTTCCAGACCAAGCTGCTCGCCCTCAACGCAGCGGTCGAGGCGGCACGCGCGGGCGAATCCGGCAAGGGCTTCGCGGTCGTGGCGCAGGAGGTGCGCTCGCTCGCCGACCGCTCGCGCCAGGCGTCCCAGCAGATCCGCGAGCTGATCGCGCAGAGCACGCGCGAAGTCGGTCAGGGTGTGAAGCTCGCCGGCGGTGCCGGCGAAGCGCTGTCGGGCATCGTCGACATCGTGCGCCGCGTGGCGGAGATCGCACCGGAGATCGCGGCAGGCAGCCGCGAGCAGTCGCGCAGCATCACCGAGATCAACAAGGCGCTGGGCGATCTCGACGCGGCCACGCAGCAGAACGCGGCCCTTGTCGAGGAAAGTTCGGCCTCGGCCGCATCGCTTGCCGAACAGGCCGGCCAGCTCGTCAGCGTGGTGTCGAGCTTCCGCAGCGACGGCGGCGCGCCGCCCGCAGCGGCTGCCAGACCCGCACCCGCGCCCGAGAAAGCCCGTCCGGCGAAGGCACCCGCGGGCAAGGCCGCCCTGCGCGACGGCGATTGGGACGAGGAGTTCTAGGCGATACCGAGCGCTACTTGCCGATCATCCGGCCGAGCGGTTTGCCGCCGAAGATGTGCATGTGCAGATGCGGCACTTCCTGGTTGCCGCCCACGCCGCAGTTGGACAGCACGCGGTAGCCGGCCTCCGCCACGCCGACGAGGCGCGCCACGTCGCCGACGGCCTTCAGGAAGGCACCCTGCTCGGCGAGGCTGGCATTGGCCGTGAAATCGTCCATCGACACGTAGGCGCCCTTCGGGATCACGAGCACGTGGACGGGTGTCTGCGGGGCGATGTCGTGGAAGGCGAGCACGTGCTCGTTCTCGTAGACCTTCTTGCACGGGATCTCGCCGCGCAGGATCCGGGCGAACACGTTGTTCGGATCGTACGACACAGGGCTCAGTCTTCTTTTCCGGGCATCCTTGCCGCGCGTTCGGCGATGCCCGACATACCTTCGCGACGCGACAGCTCCGCCCATACCTCTTCCGGGTCGATGCGCGCGTCGGCCCAGAGCACGAGCAGGTGGTACATGAGGTCCGTGCTTTCCTCGACGAGGCGCTTGCGGTTGCCGCGCACGGCCTCGATCACGACCTCGACGGCTTCCTCGCCGACCTTCTGGGCGATCTTCTTCGTGCCCTTCTGGAAGAGCTTGGCCGTGTGCGAGACGTCGGGATTTGCACCGCGACGACTTTCGATCGTCCGGAACAGGCGCGAGATTACATGCTCGGCAGTGGGGGGCTGGCCGTCATCCATGGCCGGAAAATGACAGACTCGGCCGCCCGACTCAAGCCGGACGAACCGGCACGCCGGCGGCGGCGAGGTGCCGTTTTACCTGCGCTACAGTGAAGGTCCCGAAATGAAACACAGAAGCGGCGAGCAGGGCCGCCGCGTGCCCGTCGTGAACACCGGCCACGAAATGGTCGAGCGTGCCCACGCCGCCCGACGCGATGACCGGGACCGACACGGCGTCGGCGATCGCGCGCGTCAGCTCGGTGTCGTAGCCGGCCTTGGTGCCGTCGCGGTCCATCGAGGTCAGAAGGATTTCCCCCGCCCCCAGCTCGACCATGCGCCGGGCCCAGCCGATGGCCTCCAGCCCCGTCGGGTTGCGCCCGCCATGGGTGAACACCTCGAACCGGCCGGGGGCCACGCGCTTGGCGTCGACCGCGACCGTCACGCACTGGCTGCCGAACTTCTCGGCCGCTTCGCGCACGAATTCGGGCCGCGTGACGGCAGCCGTGTTGATCGAGGCCTTGTCGGCACCGGCGAGCAGCAGGCGGCGGATGTCCTCGACCGTCCGCACGCCGCCGCCGACCGTGAGCGGCATGAAGCAGCGCGCGGCCGTGCGCGCCACCACGTCGTAGATCGTCTCGCGGTTCTCGTGGCTTGCCGCGATGTCGAGGAAGCACAGCTCGTCGGCGCCTGCGGCGTCGTAAGCCGCCGCCGCCTCCACCGGATCGCCGGCGTCGACGAGATCGACGAAGTTGACGCCCTTGACCACGCGGCCGTTCTTGACGTCGAGGCACGGGATGATGCGGATCTTGAGCATCAGGCGCCATCCAGCAGGCGGACGGCCTGGCCGAGATCGATGCGCCCGTCATAGAGGGCGCGGCCCGAGATCACGCCGACGATGCCGTCGCCCGCATGCGCCTTGAGTGCGCGCAGGTCGTCGAGCGAAGAGACGCCACCCGACGCGATGACCGGGATGCCCGACGCCTTGGCAAGGGCCGCCGTCGCCTCGACATTGGGGCCGCCCATGGCGCCGTCGCGCTCGATGTCGGTATAGACGATCGCCGCCACGCCGGCGTCGGCGAATTTCTTCGCAAGGTCCACGGCGCGCACGTCGGACGTTTCCGCCCAGCCTTCGACCGCCACGTGCCCGCCGCGCGCGTCGATGCCCACGACGATGCGCCCCGGCCAGTCCTTGCAGGCCTGCTTGACCAGATCGGGGTTGCGCAGGGCCACGGTTCCCAGGATCACGCGGTTGATCCCGGCATCGAGCCACGCAGCAATGCCGGCCGCATCGCGAATACCTCCGCCGAGCTGGACCGGAACCTTCACGGCGCCGAGGATCGCGCGCACGGCGGGTGCATTGACCGGTGCGCCGGCAAAGGCACCGTCGAGGTCGACGACATGGATCCACCGGCAGCCGGCCGCTTCGAACTTGCGCGCCTGGTCGGCGGGGTTCTCGTTGAACGTCGTGGCGGCGTCCATGTCGCCGCGCAGCAGGCGCACGCACTTGCCGCCCTTGAGGTCGATGGCCGGGAACAGGATCATGGGTTCCACGCGAGGAAGTTCGACACGAGGCGAAGGCCGATGGCCTGGCTCTTCTCGGGATGGAACTGCGTGCCGAAGATGTTGTCCTGCAGCACGGCGGCGACGATCGGGCCGCCATAGTCGGCGGTCGCGAACACGCGCGCATTGTCGGTCGGGACGAAGTGGTAGGAGTTCGCGAAATAGACGTGCGCGTCCTTCGGCCAGCCCGCCGTGAGCGGGTGATCGCGGAAATCGAGCGCGTTCCACCCGAGCTGCGGCAGTTTCAGATCCGGATTCGCGGGCGTCATGCGCCGCGTCTCGCCGGGGATCCAGCCGAGCCCTTCATGCGTGCCGTGTTCGAGCCCGAGCGTGGCGAGAAGCTGCATGCCCACGCAGATGCCGAAGAACGGCACGGCGCGCTTGAGGACCGCTTCTTCGAGGGCCGCGACCATGCCGGGCACGGCGCGCAGGCCCGCCGCGCAGTCGCCGAACGCCCCCTGCCCCGGCAGCACGATGCGGTCGGCCCGGCGCACGGTGTCGGGGTCGGCGGTGATGTCCACGACATGGCCGGGGCCCGCCTGGCGCTCGAACGCCTTGGCGGCCGAGCGCAGATTGCCCGACCCGTAATCGACGACCGCGATCTTCATGCGTGCGCCGAGAACCAGCGCAGCTCGGCCTCGCCGATGTCGGCGCCGCTGACCGGCCCGCGCTCGACGAAACCGCGCGCGGCAAGGCCCGCCCGGCGCCAGTCGTTGCCCTCGAAGCCGAAGATCAGCGAGATCGCGGTCCAGAGGATGCTGCCCGCGGCGGGATCCAGCGTCAGCAGCGTTTCGAGGGCCGCAAGGGCAAGGGCGACGGCGAACATGCCCAGCGCCACCCACCACAGCCGGTGCCACAGCGCCCAGAACGGGCCGAACAGCAGGGCCGCCCAGCTGAAACCGTCGCGCACGAACATGGCGTCGCGGTCGGGACCGGCGGCGAACGGGCTCAGATGCACCGAATAGCGCTTGAGTGCCATCACACGTCGACGCTGTCGGCCGAGCCGCCGCCGAGCACGCCCTTGGTCGACGGGATCGCGTCGGCCTTGCGCGGATCGATCGTCACGGCCGCGCGCAGCGCGCGGGCCAGTCCCTTGAAGCAGGATTCGACGATGTGGTGGTTGTTCTCGCCGTACAGGTTTTCGACATGCAGCGTGAGGCCGGCGTTCTGCGCGAAGGCCTGGAACCATTCCTTGAACAGCTCGGTGTCCATGTCGCCGAGCTTGGGGCGCGTGAACGCGACCTTCCAGATCAGGTACGGCCGGTTCGACGCGTCCAGCGCCACGCGCGTGAGCGTCTCGTCCATCGGGATCATCGCGTCGCCGTAGCGCACGATGCCCTTGCGCTCGCCCAGCGCCTTCGACACGGCTTCGCCCAACGCGATGCCCACGTCCTCGGTCGTGTGGTGGAAATCGATATGCAGGTCGCCCTTGGCGCGCAGCTGGATGTCGATCAGCGAGTGGCGCGAGAGCTGTTCCATCATGTGATCGAGAAAACCGATGCCGGTCGAAACGTCGTAGACGCCCGACCCGTCGAGATTGACGGTGGCTTCGATCTGGGTCTCCTTCGTGGCGCGCTTGACCGTGGCCCGGCGCGGCGAAGGGAACGGATAGACGGTGGGTTTGGGTTCGGCCATAACCGGGGATATTTACCAGACGAACGGCTGCCCGGACCACAGATAAGTCCCGGCGGCTTGATCCGGACGGCAGGCACCCCTACATCGAAGGGGCTGGAGAGAAAGGCGATTTCCCCGATGGATTCCAACCGGAACGAGAGCTGGCACGGCACCACGATCCTCGCCGTCCGCCGGGCGGGCAAGGTCGTGATCGCGGGCGACGGGCAGGTGAGCCTCGGCGCCACGATCATCAAGTCCAACGCCCGCAAGGTGCGCCGGCTGGGCGGCGGCAACGTGATCGGCGGCTTCGCCGGGGCCACGGCCGACGCCTTCACGCTGTTCGAGCGGCTGGAAGCCAAGCTCGAGAAGCACCCCGACCAGCTGATGCGCGCGTGCGTGGAACTCGCCAAGGACTGGCGCACCGACCGCTATCTGCGCCGGCTCGAAGCCATGATGGCCGTCGCCGACAGGCAGGTCAGCCTCGTGCTGACCGGGACCGGCGACGTATTGGAACCCGAGGACGGACTGATCGGCATCGGCTCGGGCGGGTCCTATGCGCTTTCGGCCGCGCGTGCACTGGTCGGTGCGACCGAGCTTTCCGCGCGCGAGATCGCCGAACGCTCGCTGAAGGTCGCGGGCCAGATCTGCGTCTACACCAACGGCAACCTGACCATCGAGGAACTATGAGCCAGCCGGCCTTCTCCCCGCGCGAGATCGTTTCCGAACTCGACCGCTTCATCGTCGGCCAGAACGACGCCAAGCGCGCGGTCGCGGTCGCCTTGCGCAACCGCTGGCGCCGGCTGCAGCTGGCACCGGAGCTGCGCGACGAGGTGCTGCCCAAGAACATCCTGATGATCGGGCCCACCGGCTGCGGCAAGACCGAGATCGCGCGCCGGCTGGCCAAGCTCGCCCAGGCGCCGTTCATCAAGGTCGAGGCGACGAAGTTCACGGAAGTCGGTTATGTCGGCCGCGACGTCGAGCAGATCGTGCGCGACCTGATGGAAATCGCCCTCCAGATGACGCGCGAGCGCCTTCGCAAGGAAGTCGAGGCGAAGGCCGAGCTTGCCGCCGAGGAGCGCGTGCTCGAAGCGCTTGTGGGCGCCAACGCGTCGGCCGACACGCGCCAGAAGTTCCGCAAGATGCTGCGCGAGGGCCAGCTTTCCGACCGCGAGATCGAGCTGCAGGTCGCCGACAATGCCGGCGGCATGCAGATGCCGATGATGGACGTGCCCGGCATGCCGGGCGGCCAGATGGGCATGGTCAATCTCTCCGACATGCTGTCCAAGGCCTTCGGCGGGCGCACCAAGGCGCGCAAGATGAAGGTCGGCGAAAGCCACGACGTGCTGCTGCAGGAAGAGGCCGACAAGCTCGTCGACCAGGAGCGCGTGCTGAAAGAGGCGAAGCTCGCGGTCGAGCAGAACGGCATCGTGTTCATCGACGAGATCGACAAGATCTGCGGGCGCGGCGAGCGCATGGGCGGGGCCGATGTCAGCCGCGAAGGCGTGCAGCGCGACCTGCTGCCGCTGATCGAAGGCACGACCGTTTCCACCAAGCACGGGCCGGTCAAGACCGACCATATCCTGTTCATCGCGTCGGGCGCCTTCCATGTCGCGAAGCCTTCCGACCTGCTGCCCGAGCTGCAGGGCCGCCTGCCGATCCGCGTGGAGCTGAAGGGCCTCGAGAAGGACGATTTCGTCCGCATCCTGCGCGAGCCGGAGAACAGCCTGATCAAGCAGTACGTGGCGCTGCTGAAGACCGAGGAAGTGGTGCTGAGCTTCGGCGACGACGCCATCGACGCAATCGCGGGCCTGGCCGCCGACGTCAACCGCGGCGTGGAGAATATCGGCGCCCGCCGGCTGCACACGATCCTCGAACGCCTGCTCGAGGAGATCAGCTTCACCGCCTCGGACCGCGGCGGCGAAGCCATCGCCATCGACGCGGCCTATGTGCGCGAGAAGGTCGCCGACCTCGCGAAGAACGCGGACCTGTCGAAGTTCATTCTTTGATTTTGGCCGTCATGCCCGGCCTTGAGCCGGGCATCCACGACTTGGTCCTAGAAGAAAGCAAAAGTCATGGATCCCCGGGACAAGCCCGGGGATGACGTGATGACTTCGTCATCGCGTCACTTCTTCTTCGTCTCGATCCGGTCGACGATGTAACCGCCGGCCGCACCCACGCCCGCACCGATCAGTGCGCCCGTGCCCATGTCGAGCCCGCCCGACAGGGCGCCGATGCCGGCACCCACGCCCGCACCGATCGCGGCACCCGACAGCGTGCGCTGCTCGGTGTGGTTCATCCCAGAGCAGGCACCGGTGGCGAGAGCCGCACCGAGTGCCAAAACGAGAGCGGTATTGCGCATGGGAATCTCCTTCGCCGGTTTTCGATCCGGGCATTTAACCCGATTCGTATGGCGAAATAATGGCAAGCCAAATCAACGTGTTAGTGGCTTTCTGGCAACGGTCTGCACGCTTTTGAGGCGTTTCAACAGGTCTTCCGTGTCGCCGTCCGACAGGCCCGAAATGCGCTCGGCCAGCAGGTTGGCAAGTTCGGTCTTGCGCGCATCCAGCCCGCGCGTGTCGACGACGACGCGCGGATGCGAGATGCCGGCGAGGCGGTGGATCTCCTCGAAATCGTCCCAGATGAGATGGAAGTATTCGCAGATCTGCACGACGAGGGCGGGCGACGGCTGGCCGCGATGGCCGTGTTCGAGGGCCGAGAGATAGGCCTGGCTGATGTCGAGGTCGGCGGCCATCTGCTTCATCGTGATGCCGCGCGCCTTGCGAAGGTCGCGCACCTTCTGGCCGAAGGGCGTCATCGGTTCCGCCGCAGCAGCACGTAGTAGGCACCCTCGCCGCCATGCTGGACGCGCGCGGACGCAAGCCGCAGGATGCGCGAGGCGTAGGGCCCGAGCTTCAGCCATTCGGGCACCTGTTTGCGCAAGACGCCTTCGCCCTGCCGGCCCTTGCCGGTGACGACGATCAGCACGCGCGCCCCCGCCTTCACCGCATTGCCGATGAACCGGTCGAGCGCTTCATGCGCGCGCGCCTGCGTCATGCCGTGCAGGTCGATGGCGCTGTCGATGGGCAGTTCGCCGCGCTCGAAGCGGCGCGCGGTGTTCTTGTCGAGACCGGGCTCGGGTGCCTTGCGCGCCAGCGCGCGCGGCGGCGGAGTGGCAACGGGCAGCGGCACATAGGCCGTCCGTCGCGGGACAGGCATCGATACGGGTTCGGCGACGATGGCCGGTACCGCCGGCTTCGCGCGCGGCTTGCGCCGCTTCAGCGGCACCACGTCGCGCATGGCGATCTCGAAAAGGTGCGCGTCGGGAACGGTGGCGTTGCGCCGCGCCATTGCCCGCCTATTTCGCCAGGCCGAATTCCCGGCGCACGTCGTCGGCCACGATCAGGTCGCCGCGGCCGATCGTGCGCGCGTCGGTCTTGCCGCAGAACGCCATCGTGATGTCGAGTTCCTTGCGGATGATCTCGAGCGCCTTGGTCACGCCCGCCTCGCCCATCGCCCCCAGCCCGTAGAGGAACGCGCGGCCGATATAGGTTCCCTTGGCGCCCAGTGCGAGCGCCTTCAGGACGTCCTGGCCCGAGCGGATGCCGCCGTCGAAATGCACTTCGATCTTGCTGCCGACCGCATCGACGATCGGGGCGAGCTTGGCGATCGACGACAGGGCGCCGTCGAGCTGGCGGCCGCCGTGGTTCGACACGATCAGCGCGTCGGCACCGGAGTTTGCGGCGAGCACGGCGTCCTCCTCGTCGAGGATGCCCTTGAGGATCAGCTTGCCGCCCCACAGGTCCTTGATCCATTTCACGTCGTCCCACGACAGGCGCGGGTCGAACTGCGAGGCCGTCCAGGACGACAGCGACGACATGTCGTCCACGCCCGTGACGTGGCCCACGATGTTGCCGAAGCCGCGGCGCTTGGTGCCCAGCATGCTGAGACACCATTGCGGCTTCGTCATCATGTTGAGGATGTTGGCAACCGTGAGCTTGGGCGGGGCCGACAGGCCGTTCTTCAGGTCTTTGTGGCGCTGGCCGAGAATCTGGAGATCGAGCGTGAGCACGAGGGCAGAGCACTTCGCCGCCTTCGCGCGCGCGATCAGCCGCTTGATGAACTCGCGGTCGCGCAGCACGTAGAGCTGGAACCAGAACGGCTTACTGGTGTTGGCGGCCACGTCCTCGATCGAGCAGATGCTCATCGTCGACAGCGTGAAGGGCACGCCGAAGGCGGCAGCAGCGCGCGCCGCCAGGATCTCGCCGTCGGCATGCTGCATGCCGGTGAGGCCGGTGGGGGCCAGCGCCACCGGCATCGACACGTCCTGGCCGGCCATCTTCGTGGCGAGCGTGCGGTTGTCCATGTTGACGGCGACGCGCTGGCGCAGGCGGATTTTCGCGAAGTCGCTCGTGTTGGCGCGATAGGTCTGCTCGGTCCACGCACCGGAGTCCGCGTAGTCGTAGAACATGCGCGGCACGCGACTCTGGGCAAGGACGCGCAGGTCTTCGATGTTGGTGATGACTGACATTCGGCGTTCCCCCGGCGGATAGAGGCTTTCTATAGCAATGCGGGCTGGCGCGCGTCGAGGACCCAGCTTCGGAAAGCCGAAACGCGCGGGTCTTCCGCGCCGGCCTTGGGCGCCACGACCCAGTAGGCGAAGCCCGACGGCAGTTCGAGATCGAAGAGCTTGGCAAGCCGGCCTGCCGCCACGTCGTCGGCAAGCGGCGCGCTGCGGCCCACCGCCACGCCGTGCCCGAGGCGGGCGGCGACATAAAGGGCGCTCGAATCCGAGAAGCCGGGGCCGCGCGCGGCGAGGCCCGCAGGCAGGCCGAGCAGGTCGAGCCACGGTTCCCAGCCCAGCCGCGGCTCGCTTCGCCCGATGCTGGAATCGTGAAGGAGCGTCGCCTTCGCAAGGTCGGCAGGCCGGCGCAGGCCTTGGGCGAGCGAAGGGGCCGCGCACAGGAACAGCGATTCCGCCAGCAGCCGGTCGGCGCGCAGGGCCGCAGGCGGTTCCTTGGTGTAGCGGATCGCGACATCGACCGCGTCGCGCGCGAAATCGACGAAGCGCCATTCCGAGCGCAGCACGACGTCGATCTCGGGATAGCGGCGGCGGAAATCCGGCAGGCGCGGCACCAGCCAGCCCGTCGCGAAGGACGGCAGCGTGGAGACGACGAGCCGGCCCGCGCGCGGCCGGCCGCGCAGCGCGCTCGTGGCGGCCGCAAGCGTGGCGAAGCCTTCTTCCAGCCCGGGAAGATAGGCGCGGCCCGCATCGGTCAGTTCGAGTCCGCGTGGCAGGCGGCGGAACAGCTTCACGCCCAGATGCGCTTCGAGCGAAGAGACATGCTGGCTGATCGCGGCAGGCGACACCGACAATTCGCGCGCGGCGGCGGTGAAGCCGCCATTGCGCGCGGCCGCCTCGAAGGCGCGCAAGGCATTGAGCGGCGGCAGGCGACGGGTCGACATAAGGCTAAGTATAGCTTGGTCTTGGCTTCGAAAAACCCGTTTGTGCGATCCGGCCATGTTGCCGGAGGATAAGGCCATGATCGAGCTTTTCGACTGCCCGTACTCAGGCAACGCCTATAAATGCCGGCTGATGATGCACAAGCTCGGCTTGGCCTATACGCGCACCGTCGTCGATCTCGACGCCGGCGCCACGCGCACGCCCGAGTTCCTCGCGCGCAATCCGAACGGGCGTGTACCGCTGCTGCGGCTTGCCGACGGGACGCATCTGGCGGAATCGAATGCGATCCTGTGCTGGCTTGCCAAGGGCACGCCCTGGCTGCCCGACGAGCGGCTCGCCTTCGCGCAGACGATGCAATGGATGTTCTTCGAGCAGTACAGCCACGAGCCGAACATCGCGACCGTACGCCACTGGATCTCGCACGGGATCGAGATCACGCCGCTGCGAGCCCAACTCATCGAACACAAGCGCCCGCAGGGATATGCCGCCCTTGGCGTGATGGAAACCCATCTTGCCACGCGGACCTATTTCGTCGGCACAAGGCCGACGGTCGCGGACATCGCCCTCTACGCGTATACGCACGTCGCCGAAGAAGGCGGCTTCGCGCTGGCCCCCTATCCCAACGTGCGCGCGTGGCTCGACCGCGTGGCGGCGGACGCGCCGCATATCAAGATCACGGACTAGGAACCGCGCAACCGCCGCTCCGCCACTTCGCGCGGCAGCAGGAGCCAGGCGCGGCCCGTCGAGCGCATGCGGCCGGCGCGTTCTTCGGCGTCGCGGCCGGGACCCCAGAACACGTCGCCGCGCACGGGGCCGCGGATCGCCCCGCCGGTGTCCTGCGCCATCAGCAGACGCTGCACGCGCGCGGCCGGATCGAGCGGATCGTCGGCATCGAGGAAGACGGGCACGCCCATCGGCAGGAAATTGCGGTCGACTGCCAGCGAGCGGCCCGGCGTGAGCGCCACGCCCTCGCTGCCCAGCGGCCCGTCGCCTTCGAGCAGGCGGAAGAACACATAGGACGGATTGGAGTTCCGGATCGCGGCGGCCTCGGCGGGGTTGGCAGCGAGCCATGCCTTGATGCTCTGCATCGAAACGCTTTCGCGCGTCAGCGCCCCGCGTTCGATCAGCGTGCGCCCGATGGGCACGTAAGGATGTCCGTTCTGGGCGGCGAAGCCCACGCGCAGGATGCGCCCGTCGTCGAGCACGACGCGTCCCGAGCCCTGCACTTCGAGGAAGAACGCCTCGGTGGCATCGTCGACCCACACGACCGGCTTGCCGCGTTGGCCCAATGCCCCTTCGACGATGCGCGCGCGCGGCTCGTAGGGGCGAAGGGCACCACTCTCGACGCGCCCGGCGATGCGCTGGCCGCGCAGTTCCTCGCGGAAGGCGCCAAGGTCGACGGTGACGAGATCGTCGGGCCGGCCGTAGAGCGGGATCGAATAGCGCGCCGTTCGGGTAAGGCTGCCGCGCAGGTCGGGCTCGTAATAGCCGGTGAACAGGCCGGCACGCTCGGCGTTATTGGATAGGGCAAAGGGCCGGAAATTCGCCTCGAAGAACTGGCGCGCATCACCCGGCGGCAGGGTCTGCGCGCCGGCACACACGCCGCGCCAGTCGGCCGCGCGCCCGGCAAGCGCATCGGTGCCGATGGTCTGGGTATCGGGCAGGCGCGCGAGCCGCGTGCAGGTACGCCGCAGGGCCGGCAGCGCTTCGGCGTGCCGGTCGGCGTTCCAGCCCGGCAGGTCGGCGAAACCAACCGGTGTCAGGACAAGGCGTGCAGGTGGTTCGGGAGCAGGTGCGGGCGGTGCGGCGGCACACGACGCGAGCGCGAGCGCCAGCAGGAAGGCGGCGAAAGCGCGCAAGCGCTAGCTCGGTTCCTCGGTGCGCACGAGCGCCCAGTTCGGATCGCGGTTGCGCGTTTCGCGCGCGAAGGTCCAGAGATCCGTGAGGACGGTGACCTTGGCCGCTTCGCCATCCACGACGTTGCCGTCGGCATCGCGCGTGACGTTGACCTGCTCGGTGACGAACTTGACCGTCACGCTCGCCATGCGCCCTTCCATGCGGGCGTCGACGATCTCGGCGCTGCGGATGCCGACCAGCGTGGTTTCCAGCGTGTGCTTGGCGGCGAGCCGCTCGCGGATGGCGGTCGCGAAACCTTCGTAGACGTCGGGTGCCAGCAGCGGCTTCAGCGTGTCGGTGTCGCCCTGCGCGAAAGCCTGCACGATCATCTCGAAGGCGCCGCGGGCACCCTCGACGAACCCGGCCGGCGAGAACGAAGCGTCGGCGCGGCGGATCGCGTCGTAGCCGGCCTGGAGCGCGGGATTGGCGGCAGGCGCTTCCGCCTCCCCGGCCGGCGCCACGTCGACCGGACGCGGCGCGCCGGGGAACGGCGTGACGTTGTCGGGGACCTTGTCGGCGCGATCGAGCGTGCGCTCGGGCGGACGGGCGCGCCAGCGTTCGGCATCTTCCGCCCCCGTGCGCTTGCCCAGGATGCTGCGCAGACGCAGGATCAGGAACGCCGCGACGGCCGCGAAGAGTAGGATGTCCATAAACGCCATATCGCCCATCTTGCGCCGCTTCGTCCGGAAAAGGGGGAGTAGCGGGTGATTTCCCGCCTTGTCCTGTTATAAATAAGCGTGGCCGGGGCCCGGAACAAGCGGCTTGGCCGGTATTTCTGCCCCGCCCGGCTCCCCCAACGGTCTTTTGCCCCCGCGCATGCTGCTGATCCGACACGGCCAATCCGAATTCAACGCCGTCTTTTCGCGCACCCGCGTCGATCCGGGCATCCCCGATCCGCGGCTGACCGACCTCGGCAAGGCCCAGGCGCTGGAGGCGGCGGCAGCACTGGCCGGCCACGGCGTGCGCCGGCTGATCGCCAGCCCCTATACGCGGGCCCTCGAAACCGCCCGGATCATCGCGGGCGAGCTTGGCCTTGCCATCAGCGTCGACCCGCTGGTGGGCGAGCGGGCCGCGTTCCATTGCGACATCGGCTCGCCGCCCGCCGAACTCCAGCGCCGGTTCCCCGATCTCGATTTCGGCCATCTCGCCGACCCGTGGTGGCATGACCATGTCGGCCTCGGCCGCGACGAGACCGAGGACGAGATCGCGGCGCGCGGGATGCGTTTCCGCGCGCATGCCGCCGCACTCGCCGACCGGCGCGACGTGGCGGTGGTCACGCACTGGGGTTTCATCCGGGCGCTGACCGGCTACGAGGCGAAGAACGCCGAGATCGTGCGTCTCCAATTCGGCGATTGAGCCTGTCCGGCGGTTCGTGTTAACCCCCGCCGGTCTTTTCCTCCGACCGGAGTTGCCCGTCCCATGACCGATCCCGCGAACAATGCCGCCCAAGGCCCGGTGTTCGGCGTTCTGGCCCAGTATCTCAAGGACCTGTCCTTCGAGAGCCCGCGCGCACCCGACATCTTCCTGGCGCAGGACAAGAACCCGCAGGTCGGCGCCGACGTGAAGGTCGAGGCGCGCCCGATGGGCCAGGACGTCTACGAGGTCGAGCTGTCGATCGAGGCGTCGGCGCGCAGCGGCGAAGAGACCGTGTTCGTCATCGAATGCCTCTACGCCGGCGTGTTCCAGGTCTCCGGCCTGCCGCAGGAACATCTCGGGCCGTTCCTGATGATCGAGTGCCCGCGCCTTCTGTTCCCGTTCGCGCGCAATATCGTGGCCGATTCCACGCGCGAGGGCGGCTTCCCGCCGCTGCTCCTCCAGCCCGTCGATTTCGTCGAGCTCTACAGGAAGCGGCTGGCCGAGCGCACCGACGCCCCCGCCCCGTCCGCGACCGGCCCCACGTCGAAGATCATCCTGCCGAACTGACGGGTGTGGCGTAAGCCGCAACCGTCATGGCCGGGCTTGACCCGGCCATCCACGACTTCTGTTGGGTCGGCAAAGACGTGGATGCCCGGGACGTTGCCCGGGCATGACGCGAACCCTGGTCCGGGTCAGTTCAGCCAGACCGGGCTTTTGAGTTTCGCGAGCATGGCGGCGTGCGCCGCGGCTTCGGCCTCGGTGGGTCCGTGCGGGCGCGGGGCGCGCGCCGGTCCCTTGGGAAGCGTGGCGACGATGGGCCCGGCATTCCCGGCTTCTGCCGGCTCCGTTCCCAGCAGGCCCGCCTGCCGGCCGCCGATCAGCTCGAGATAGACCTTCGCCAGCAGGTCGGCGTCCAGCAGCGCGCCGTGCAGCGTGCGGTGCGCGTTGTCGATGCCGAAGCGCTTGCACAGCGCGTCGAGCGATGCCGGCGCGCCGGGGAACTTCTTGCGCGCCATGTGGACCGTGTCGAGTGCGCGCGCGAGCGGGATCTTCGGGAAGCCCAGCCGCCCCAGCTCGGCATTGATGAAGCCGACGTCGAACTCGGCATTGTGGATGACGAGCTTCGCCTCGCCGATGAATTCGAGGAACTCCGACACGATCGCGGCGAAGACGGGTGCGCCCTTCAGCTTGGCGTTGGTGATGCCATGGATGGCGGCAGACTCGGCCGGCACGTCCATTTCGGGATCGACCAGCGTGTGGAACTTCGCCCCCGTCGGCAGATGGTTGACCAGCTCCACGCACGCGATCTCGAGGATGCGGTGGCTCTTGGGATCGAGGCCCGTGGTTTCGGTGTCGAGGACGATTTCGCGCATCAGGGCTTCCGTCGGCGGGGGAGCGTGCGGGCAAGTCTCGCGGCTTTGCGCAGGGTACGCAAGGTGTGCAGCTGGCCCAGCGCCGAAACCGCGACGACGTCGGCGAGCGCACGCTTCTTCGCGTCGGGCATCTGGCGGGCGAGGATGCCGGCCAGCCGGGCCGGCGTCATGCCGGGGCGTGCCAGGGCGCGCTGGCGCTGGATCGCGGCGGAGGCCGACACCACGACGACGAGGTCGCAGTTGCGTTCGCCCATAGTCTCGTAGAGCAGCGGCACGTCGAGACACACGAGCTTCGTGCGCGCGCGCATGTGGCGCGCGAGGAAAGCGCGCTGGCGGCGCCAGGCAAGCGGATGGAGGATCGCCTCGAGCCGGCGCAGCGAAGCGGGATCGGCGAAGACGCGCGCCCCCAGTGCCGCGCGGTCGACGGCACCGCCGCGCACCACGCCGGGAAATGCCGCATCGACCGGCGCCACGCCGTCGCCGCCTTTGGCGAGGAGTGCATGGATCTCGGCGTCGGAATCGTAGACCGGGATCCGCATGCGGCGCAGCAGCCGGGCCGCGGTCGACTTGCCCATCGCGATCGAGCCGGTGAGGCCCAGCACGCGCATCATTCCGGAACCACGCCCTGCGCGCGCAGAAAACCCAGCAGCGCCAAGAGCGGCAAGCCGAGGATCGTGAAGAAATCGCCCTCGACGCGCGCGAACAGCTGCGCGCCCAGGCCTTCAAGCTGGTAGGCGCCGACCGAGGCAAAGGCATCTTCGCCGGCGGCGTCGAGATACCGGGCGATGAACGCGTCGTCGAGCGGGCGCATGGTCAGGCGCGCATGCTCGACGTGATGCCAGACGCGCTGGCCGTTGCGGAACACGACGGCCGCGGTGGCAAGCCGGTGCGTCTTGCCTGACAGCGCGCGCAGATGGGCTTGCGCATGCGCGCGGTCGACGGGCTTGTCGAACCAGACGCTGTTGCAGTCGAGCATCTGGTCCGAGCCGATGACGATGGCGCCGGGGTTGCGCAGGGCCACGCGCCGCGCCTTGTGCTCGGCAAGCTTGATCGCGACGTCGTCGACGCCGGCACCGTCGGCGCGCATCGAGCGCTTGATCTCGTCCTCGTCCACATGCGCCGGCTCGACCGCGAACACGAGCCCCGCGCGTTCGAGCATCTCGCGCCGGAACCGGCTCTGCGAGGCGAGCACCACCGGCGGGGCCGCCGCGTTGAAGAGCTGCGTCATGTCGGCTTTTTCCGGGCTTTCTCCCGCCGTTCCTGGACCATCGTCATGATCTGCGCGGAGGTTTCCTCGATCGAACGGCGCGCCACGTCGATCACCGGCCAGCCGCGCGCCGTGAAGAAGCGGCGCGCTTCGGTCACCTCGCTGCGGACCTTGTCGAGATCGGTATAGTCCGTCTCGCGGCTCTCGTTGAGCAGGTTGAGCCGGTTGCGGCGCAGCTGCACGAGCAGGTTGGGATCGTTCGTCAGGCCCACGAACATCGGGCCGTCTTCCTTCGCGTGCAGTTCCTCGATCTGGTCGGGCAGCGCCACGCCGGGCACGAACGGCACGTTGGCCGCCTTGAGACCTCGGTTGGCGAGATAGATGCACGTCGGCGTCTTCGACGTGCGCGACACGCCAACGAGGATCACTTCGGCCTCGTTGAGGCCGTGTGCCGACTGGCCGTCGTCGTGGATCATCACCCAGTTGATCGCATCGATGCGGCGGAAATAGTCGGCATCGAGCGCATGCTGGCGGCCGGGCAGGTTGCGCGTCTTGAGGCCGAGATAGTTGGTGAGCGCGCCCATCGTGGGATCGAGCACCGGGATGCACGGCATCGAGAGGGCGCGACATGCGGTCTCGAGCTGGGCGCGGGTGCGCTCCTCGATGATCGTGTAGAGCACCACGCCGGGGTTCGCCGAGATGCCGGCCATCACCTTCTCGAGCTGGCGCTCGGTGCGGATCATCGACCACATGTGCTCGACCGGCTCGACGTTCTCGAACTGCACGAGACAGGCGCGCACGACCGAGTTCAGGGTCTCGCCGGTCGCATCGGAAACGAGGTGGAGATGGAAGCGCTTCATCTGGGGATTGGTGTGAGTCCGGGGTACAAGTCGCTGTTCATCCACAGGGTCGGAAATCAGTCCCCAAACCGTATACACGCCAAGCGGCACTTCGGCACAGGGCGAACCGAATCCTGCCAACCGGGCGGATTGCGGGGAAAACCCTGCGATCCGGGGTTATCCCCGCTTTCCGGACTCAACCATGCGCGCTATGCCGGCCGGCGGAAGCGGCGGAATCGCGGCTTTTTCCCGGCGCTCGCGGCCGGGCATCCACAGCGGGCGGTCGCTCCGCCAGCGGCGGGGACGAAGCCGGGACAAGATGGATTCCCCGGCATCCACAGGCACCCATCTACCTCCACTACCTAGAAAGTATTTAGATTCTTGTTTGGTAGAGGGCGTGTCTCGCGGCTACACTCCGCCCGCTTTTCCACCCGGAGGTGTTTTGCCTAGATGATCCAGCCGCGTCCGTCCCCGTTCCAGGCCAAACCGTTCGTGCGCAGCCTGCGCGGCGAAGTCCACGAGCGCCCGTGCTTCTGGCTGATGCGCCAGGCCGGGCGGTATCTGCCCGAGTATCGCGCGACGCGTTCGCAGGCCAAGGGTTTCGTCGACCTGTGCCTGCGGCCCGATCTTGCCTGCGAGATCACGCTGCAGCCGCTTCGCCGCTATTCGATGGACGCCGCGATCCTGTTTTCCGACATCCTGATGGTGCCTTACGGGCTCGGCCAGGGCCTCGAGTTCCGCGAGGGCGAGGGTCCGGTTCTCGAGGCCGTGCGCGATGCGGCGGGCATCGCGAAGCTTGAGGCCGGACTGGCGGATTTCCAGACGCGCGTGGCGCCGATCTACGAGACCGTGTCGCGCGTGCACGCGAACCTGCCGGGGACGACGACGCTGATCGGTTTTGCCGGCGCGCCCTGGACCGTCGCGACGTACATGGTCGAGGGCGGCACGAGCAAGGATTTCGCCAACGTGCGGCTGCTCGCCTATCGCGACCGGCCGGCGTTCCGCCGACTCATCGACCTGCTCGTCGAGGCGACGGTCGGCTACCTGCAACGCCAGGTCGTCGCCGGCGCCGAGGCGCTGCAGATCTTCGACACGTGGGCCGGCATCCTGCCCGAGCAGGAATACGCCGAGTGGGTGCTGGAACCGGTCGCGAAGATCGTGGCGGCGCTCAAGGCGACGCATCCCGAGATCCCGGTGATCTTCTTCCCGAAGGGCTCGGGCCTGCTCTACGAGAAGGCCGCCGCGATCCCGGGCGTGGCCGCACTGGGGCTCGACACGGCCGTCCCGCTGGCGTTCGCCCAGCGGCTCCAGAAGCTCGCGACCGTCCAGGGCAATCTCGATCCGATCGTGCTGACGGCGGGTGGCGAAGCGCTCGACCGGGCGGCGACGCGAATCCTCGACGCGCTGGCGACCGGTCCGTTCGTGTTCAATCTCGGTCACGGCGTCATCCCGCAGACTCCGCCGGAGAACGTGGGCCGGCTTGCCGATCTGATCCGCGGCTGGCGCGCGCGCAAGGTCTAGGCGCGCGTCGGAATGCCGAAGATCGCCGTCATCCTGTTCAATCTCGGCGGGCCCGATGCCCTCGAGTCCGTGCGGCCGTTCCTGTTCAACCTGTTCAGCGATCCGGCGATCATCGGCCTGCCCAACCCGCTGCGCTGGTTCGTCGCGCGCATGATTTCCGACCGGCGCGCGTCCAAGGCGCGCGGCATCTATTCGTTGATGGGCGGCGGCTCGCCGATCCTGCCCAACACGGTGGCCCAGGCGCAGGCGCTCGAGGCGAGCCTGCGCGATCTCGGCGAGGTGCGCTGTTTCCCCGCGATGCGCTACTGGCATCCGCTGACCGCCGAGGTCGTGCGCGACGTCGCCGCGTTCGCGCCCGACCGCATCGTGCTGCTGCCGCTCTATCCGCAGTTTTCGACGACGACGACCGCCAGTTCGAAGAAGGCGTGGGACGAAGCGGTCCGGGCGAAGGGCCTTTCGGTGCCGACGGCCTATGCGTGCTGCTATCCGCGCCAGCCCGGCTTCGTGGCCGCCATCGCCGACCTGATCGGCGCGCACTACGACGCGGCGAAGGCGCACGGCAAGCCGCGCGTGCTGTTCTCCGCCCACGGGCTGCCCAAGAAGATCGTCGCGCAGGGCGACCCCTATCAGGTGCAGGTCGAGATGACGGTCGCCTCGGTCGTGGCACGCCTCGCGATTGACGGGCTCGACCATGTCGTGTGCTACCAGAGCCGGGTGGGTCCGCTCGAATGGATCGGGCCCAGCACCGAGGAAGAAATCGCGCGCGCCGCCGCCGACAAGGTGCCCGTCGTGGTAGTGCCGGTCGCGTTCGTGTCGGAGCATTCCGAAACGCTGGTCGAACTCGATATCGAATATCGCGAGCGCGCGGCCGAGCTGGGCGTGCCGCATTACAACCGCGTGCCCACCGTCTCGACCCACCCGGATTTCATCCGCGGCCTCGGCGAGGTCGTGCGATCGTTCGTGCGCGGGCCGGCGCGGACCGGTGCCGGCGAAGGCGAGGCGCGCCTGTGCCCGGGCCACTGCTCGAAATGCCCGCTCGCGGTTTCCTGATCCGCGCGGCGGCCGGAGGCAAAATTGGACGCGGTACTGGACACGATCAACGACTGGTACGCCTGGATCAAGTGGCTGCACGTCATCTCGGTGATGTCGTGGATGGCGGGCCTGCTCTATCTGCCGCGCCTGTTCGTCTATCACTGCGGGGTCCTGCCGGGCTCGGAGACGTCGGAGACGTTCAAGGTCATGGAACGCCGCCTGCTGCGCGCGATCATGAACCCCGCGATGGTCTCGACCTGGCTGTTCGGCGGGCTGCTTCTGTTCGTGCAGGACTGGGCGGGCGGCTGGCTGCACGCAAAGCTCGCGGCGGTGCTTGCCCTCAGCTTCCACCACCATCTGCAGGCCCGCTGGCGCAAGGATTTCGCCGCCGACCGGAACCGGCGTCCGGCCCGCTTCTACCGGATGCAGAACGAGGTGCCGACCGTGCTGATGGTCGTCATCGTGCTGCTGGTGATCGTAAAACCGTTGTGAACCAAGAAGATTGACATCGCCCCGGGATCGGCTAGATTGACGTCCGGACGGGCGAACAGCCCGTTCTCGTGGCCGCTTTTACGTGCCGGCCGATCCTTCCCGACGACGATTTCCGAGGCTTCCCGCGATCCGACAGACGCACGCCGTCTGGGTTCGCCCGTAAGTCCCAAGCCGTTCGCGGGCCCCTTCCCAACCCAGCCCCAGAAAAAAGAATGAATCTCCAGGAATTGAAGCGCAAGACGCCCGCCGAGCTGCTGGCATATGCCGAAAACTTGCAGATCGAGGCGGCGTCGGCCCTGCGCAAGCAGGACATGATGTTCGCCATCCTCAAGCGGATGGCCGAGAACGACGTGGCCATCTACGGCGACGGCGTGCTCGAGACGCTCTCCGACGGTTTCGGCTTCCTGCGCAGCCCTGAATCGAACTACCTGCCCGGCCCCGACGACATCTACGTCACGCCGCAGATCATCCGGCGCTACGGCCTGCGTACCGGCGACACGGTCGAAGGCCAGATCCGCGCGCCGAAGGACGGCGAGCGCTACTTCGCCCTTACGGCCGTGCGCACGATCAATTTCGACGAGCCGGAAGTCGCCCGCCACCGGATCAATTTCGACAACCTGACGCCGTTCTATCCGACCTCCCGGCTCAATCTCGAATTCGGCGACGAGCCGGTCGAGGCCCCGCCGCCGCCCAAGCCCAAGCCCGCCCGCCGCCCGCAAGGCGACGAAGAGGCGGTGGCGCTCAAGGGCACGCTGTCGGCCCGCCG
>JBIKWI010000250.1:0-4184 GCA_044356395.1 Tagaea sp.
CGAGGCCGTTCTTGACCTCGCTGCCGTCGATGTGGACGACCATCTGGCTCGACTGACCGTGCCCGATGGTCTGGAAGTGACGCTCGAGGTCGAGCCCGTACAGGTTCTCCGCGCGCATCGGATCGGCGAACAGCATTTCAATGGCGACGGCGGTCGCCGCCTGACGCGCGGTTTCCGCGTTGGGCTTCTCGACGGCGTCGGCGAGCTTCATGAGCGTGGCCGGCAAGTTCAGGAGGCGGCGGACGGTCGACGGGTCCTTGAACGCGATGACGCGGCGGCGGTTGTTCTCCGTCATGGCGACGCGCTTGCGGCCGGACTTCTGCTCGGCCTGCTTGAGGCGTGCCTCGATCGCGCCTGCAAACTTACGGCAGGCTGTCGGGCCGTACTTGGCGAAGCCGAGCAGCGCTACCAAGATACGGATCTTGGTCGGCGAGTTCGCCGTGCCGAGGCGGTCCTCGATGAAGCCGAGCACCTTGTCGATGTTGGCCGGCTTCATCAGGGTCGCGAGGCTGACGATGTCGCTCTGGAGGACTCCCATCTTGACCAAGGCCGATGCCGCGTAGCGGCAGTCGAACGTGCGGCCTTCGATCGTCGCCTTACGGTACGGCTTGATCGGGGCGTGGGCGTCGCCCTCGCCGGCATCGCGCACGCGCTTGAACCAGACGTCGTGGTCGAGCAGGAGCCCTTCCGGAAACGTGTCGAGGGGCAGCACGAACGGCGGCTTCGCGTTCGAAGGAACGGCGAGGACGAGGGCCGGCCAGCCCTGGACGTGAAGACGGCCGTAGTTCCAGGCGCCGGCGGCGGCCTGCGCCGACTTCATCGCGTCTTGGGGGATGGCGGTCGCCTCGGCTTCGATGCGGAACTGGGTGAAGATCATCTCCGAAACTCCATCCGGATCAATGCCGTTGCGGCAGCAGAACTTGGCGAAGCGCCCGATCTTGATGCGGGGGCCCTTCGGCAGCGCCTCGATGAGGACGGCCCAGGCGGGCGTCAGTTCGACCTTAGTGTCGGATGACTTCACGATGAACCCGAGGAGGCGGAGGCCACGGCGCACGCGGGACTTGAGGTTGGTGAAGCCGCCCGTGGTGAGGTTGGCGAGGATCGGGTTGATCCCGACCAGTGCCTTGTCGACAGCCTCCAAAGTCGCCGGGAAATCCTCAGGGGTGCGCCCGACGATCAGGGCGATGCGGCGGAAGGCGGAGATCGCCTCGGCGTGGTGGCCTTGCTGGCGCGTCGTCTTCGCGGGCAGCTTCTTGATGAGGTGGATGCCGTCGGCCAGCGTCATGCAGGCGGGCTGCGGGGGCTTGCTGATGATCGTCTCGGTCATGGGATTTTCCTTGGTTAGGTCGCGTGTGCGTTCATGGTTGTTTGGTCAGGAGGGGTGTGGGGTTTTCCCTGGGTTAAATCGCACCCCCTTCTGGCTTGACCGTCGCGCCTTCGAGGAAAGTGGGGGGGTGCGGCGCAGGCGAGATCGACGCGGCGGCCGGGCCGGTCGCGGCGCTCAGATCGAGCCGGCGGAGATGGGGAGCGGCGGACGCGGGCTTCGCGGATATGAACTCGTTGAGGTCCGCCTCGTAGACACGCCAGTGACCGCCGACGCGGTGGCCGACCAACGCGCCCTTGAGGAGGTAGTCACGGACGGTTGCTTCATTGCGCCGCAGGATCGCCGAGACCTCGGCGACCAGCAGGAAGTGACCCTTCGAGCCGGGCTTGCTCTGGGCGCCTTGGGCTGTCGGGTAGATGAGCTTCCAGTCGGCCGTGGCGTCATCGGCCAACAGCTCCGCGAATGAGAATGGGACGGCTAGCAGACTGGCGGGGGGAGACGGCGGTTTGGCGTGCTTTGGGTGGGTGGGCATGGCGGACCTCGATCGGCTGCGTGTGCCAACCACTTTCCGCCCGGGTGGAGCCGACAGTTTTGGGCCTTCGGCTGAGTGGGCCCGACTTGCAACCGCCCCCCATCGGCGGGCGTCAGGTCCCCTGTCGCGGACTCGTCCGAGGTCCACTTGAGACGAGGCGTCTACCAGTTCCAGGAAATGACGAGATCGAGTCGCCGTTCCGGCGCCTCGTCGCGACGTCGGCGGAAGTCCTGGCCCCGTGTGAGGCCCATGCTCGACGAGACGTCTATCGAAATTTCAATTCTGCGAGATCGAGTCGCCGGCTCAGCGGCCCGACCCGGGCTCCGTCTTCTTCTTGGCCCGGACGGGCACGCGCGTGTGGATGAACGCCGTCCACGCCTCGTCGGCGCCGCTCGCGATCTTCTTCTCGGCGACCAGCCGCTCGAACGCCGGGTCGTCGGGATAGACGATCGGTATCGGACCGGTGACCGGACGTCTGATCGTCATGCGCCGTCGTCCGTCGGCTTTTTCGAGCGCCTGGGCTTCCTGGCCCGGTCGCGATAGCTCCGGTTGTCGAGTGCTTCGAGTTCGTCCGGCCGGAGCCGGACAACTGCATCGATGTGGCGCATTCTCGGCCGTTACTTGATCAGCTCGCTGCGCAGGATCTTCACCTTCAGGGGGGCATCGAAGGTCAGGCGCAGTTGGCGCGTCGCGTCCGTGTCGGCGATGCCGATCCAGACGTTCTGGAACACCTCGGTCTCGTCGTCGCCCTCGAGGATGTAGCGGGTGCCGTCGTCGGTGACGATGCGCACGCTCGTCGGGCCTTGGATGCGCTTCACCTTGATCCAGTTCTCGCCGACCAAGAACTTGCTGCCGACCGACGCGTTTAGGACGAGTGCCATGTCTTTCTCCTGTGGGGGGGTGGGTTAGAGCCAGTTGTCGGGGGTAGGGCCGGGAACACCGTTCGCCCGGCGGGCAATGCCGTCGCGCCGCCGGACGTCGATGTCGATCAGGCATTCGATCGTGTCGCGCATGGTCGGGTGGGTGGTCAGGATGCGCTGCAGGTCGGGGATTGGGATCTGGATTGGCCCCTTGCCGAGGCCTGCCGCCTTGGCCTGAACTGCCGAGATGCGGACGCTCAGGGCGTATTCGATCTTGGTCGGGGCAGTGGTCAGGAGGCCAGTCGAGGGGCTCCAGAAGGTCCAGTGCGGCGTATAGCGGTAGACGAGGAATGCCTGCCGCTGCTGCCGGATGGACGTGTACGTGAACGCGATCGGGGACCGGATTTCGCCCTCGAACGCGTATTCGGGGGCGAGGAGGCTCATCGAGGGCTTTCCGGACGGATCAATGCAGCACGACCAGACGACCCAGGACGGCCTTGGCGACGGCGGGCAGGATCGGGCGGACCAGCCCGATGACGGTGGCGACCTCGTGCGGGGCGACGCCCACCCGGCAGAACAGGCCAAGGTCGCCCAGCTCGGCGGCAAACGGGATTGACGGGACGGCGACATCCCGGTTCGCCAGTCGGCGGGTAGCACGGGCGATCACCGTGTCGACGACCTCGGCGGGGTCGGCCGGCGACAGCTCGCCGAGGCGGAAGACGAGGTCCGGATCGCTCTTAAGGGCCATCTGGATGGCCACGAGGCCGATATCGGTGCGCCAGTGGAAGGCGTGCAGCGGCAGGCCGAGGACGGTCGGCAGTTGGGCCGGCCTGCTGTCGATCGGTGCCGTCCACGCCGCCCGGATGATCTCGATTAGCTTGGGAAAGCTCTGGTCGAGGATGACGGGCCGTGGAGCCGACGAGACGGCAGTCAGTTCGCCGTGGACGAGGGCATGGGCAAGAGCCGGGAAGCTGTATTCGCCCCGGATGGCGTACTCGATGCCGTCGATCAGCGGAGCAGGGGTCGCAAGGGCGGTCAGGGTTGAGGTCAGGAGACCAGCTGAACCGCCTTCGGCTTCCTCGCGGTGCGACCAGCGTGGGTCGATCCCCTCGGTCATGGCCAGAGCTGCCGCGAGACGGGTCACCAGCGGCTTGGTCGTGTCGGCCAATACCTGCGCGCGGGCTTCAAGCGACGAGTCCCACATGGCGTTGATGCGCGACGGGCGCTCGAACGGGTAAATGCTGTAGGCGAGCAGGTCAGTGGCGACGGTCCCGGTCGGCGCCGTGATAAGTATCTGGATCGTCTCGACGATATCCGGCCATTCGAGCGGTGGCGCCCACGGGCCTTGCGGGCGGACGGCGCCCCAGATGCAGCGCATTCGGTCGACCAGCTCGACGTTGGAGAAGCCGATACCCTCGATGACGAACTGAAGCACGGCGTCGCGCGTGTCGCCTTCGCTCATCTGAAC
>JBIKWI010000251.1:0-4155 GCA_044356395.1 Tagaea sp.
GGCATACTCCGCGACCGGAGGCCCGACGCATGAAAGTTTCCCTCATCCAGATGAACTCGGTCGACGACAAGGCGAAGAACCTCGCCGAAGCGCGCCGGCTGATCGAAGAAGCTGTCCGCACCGAAAAGCCCGACTGGATCCTGCTGCCCGAGACGTTCGACTTCATTGGCGGGACAACCGCCGAGAAGCGCGCCGCCGCCGAGACCGTTCCCGGCGGCCCGACCTACCTGATGTGCCAGGAGATGGCGCGCGACCATCGCGTGTTCATCCATGCCGGCTCGATCAGCGAGAAGATCGAGGGCGACAGCCGCATCCACAACACCACGCTGGTGTTCGACCGCGCGGGCAAGGAAGTGGCGCGCTATCGCAAGATCCACCTGTTCGACGTCGTGACGCCCGACGGCACCGAGTACAAGGAATCGGCGGCCGTGGCGCCGGGCGACGCCGTCGTCACCTACGACTGCGAAGGCGTCACGGTGGGCTGCGCCATCTGCTACGACCTGCGCTTTCCCGACCTGTTCCAGGCGCTTGCCGCCAAGGGGGCTGCGGTGATCGCGTTGCCCGCCGCCTTCACGATGCAGACCGGCAAGGACCACTGGGAAGTGCTGTGCCGCGCGCGCGCGATCGAGACCGAGACCTATTTCTGCGCGGCCGGCCAGACCGGCAGCTTCCGGGCCGGCAACGGCATGCGCCAGACCTATGGCCATTCGATGGTCGTCGATCCGTGGGGCCACGTGGTGGCGCGCGCGTCGGACGGGGTGGGCATCGTCACGTCGCGCCTTGATGCCAGGCGCGTCGATGCCGTGCGCGAGATGATCCCGGTCGCCCGGCATCGGGTGAAGCTCGGCGCGGACGGGCCGGCATGAGCCTCGACATCGTTTCCATCGGCGAGCCGATGGTTGAGTTCAACCAGACCGGGGCCGACGGCGGGCGCACCTACCTGCAGGGCTTCGGCGGCGACTCGTCGAACTTCGCCATCGCCGCCGCGCGCCAAGGCGCGAAGGTCGGCTACGTGACATCGCTGGGCGCCGACATCTACGGGCACATGTTCCGCGAGCTGTGGCGCGCCGAGGGCGTGGACGCAAGCCACGTGCGCGAAGATGCCGACGCGTTCACGGCCGTCTATTTCGTCACGCACGACGCGGCCGGACATCATTTTTCGTTCTTTCGCCAGGGATCGGCCGCCAGCCGGTTCGCGCCCAGCCATGTGCCGGAGACCTATCTCGCCACGGCGCGCTACGTGCATCTGTCGGGCATCTCGCTGGCGATCTCGCAGACCGCCTGCGATGCGTGCTTCGCCGCCATCGCCGCGGCGCGCAAGGGCGGCGCGAGGATCACGTTCGACACGAACCTGCGTCTCAAGCTGTGGCCCAAGGACCGCGCACGCGCCGTGACCAGCGAAGCGATCGCGCAGTGCGACGTGTGCCTGCCCTCGCACGACGATGTTGCCGCGCTCTACGACATCGCCGAACCGGACGCGCTTGTCGACCGCATCCTCGCGATGGGGCCGAAAATCGTGGTGCTGAAGATGGGCGGCAAGGGCTGCATCGTCGCCGACCGGACCGCGCGCACGCATGTTCCGCCGCATCCGTGCAGCCCGGTCGACGCGACCGGTGCGGGCGACACGTTCGGCGGCGCCTTCGTGGCGCGCCTTGCCGCGGGCGACGCGCCCGTCGCCGCCGCGCGCTATGCCAATGCCGCTGCTGCACTTTCCACGCAAGGCTACGGCGCCGTCGCCCCGATCCCGCGCGCGGCCGACGTGCGCGCGGCCCTGGCGGCGATCCCGGCATGACGCGCCACGCCCTCGTCACCGGCGGGACAAGCGGGATCGGCGAAGGGATCGCGCGCCATCTTGCCGCCTCCGGCTGGCGCGTGACGGTCACCGGCCTCACCGCGCGCGAAGCCGAGGCGTTCGCGCCCGATCCGGCGATTTCGGCGGCGGCGCTCGACGTCACCGACGATGCGGCGGTTGCCGGGCTGTTCGCGGGTATCGACGCGCTCGACGGGCTGGTCAACTGCGCGGGCACTATCCAGCGCGAAGGCAAGGAGTTCACGGTCGAGGGTTTCCGGCGCACGATCGACGTCAATCTCGTCGGCACGATGCGCATGTGCCTTGCGGCGCGCACGCTGCTTGCCGCCTCGAAGGGTGCCATCGTCAACACGGCCTCTATGCTGTCGATCTTCGGCTCGCCGTTCGTGCCCGGCTATTCGGCCTCGAAGGGCGGCGTCGTGCAGCTCACCAAGAGCCTTGCCGCCGCGTGGGCAGGCGAAGGCATCCGCGTCAACGCGATCGCCCCCGGCTGGATCGACACGGCGCTGACCAAGGCGCTTGTCGAGGATCCGGCCCGCTCGGCCTGCATCCTCGCGCGCACGCCGGCAGGGCGCTGGGGAAAGCCCGGCGACCTCGGCGGGGCGGTCGCGTTCCTGCTTTCGGCGGACGCCGCGTTCGTGACCGGCGCCACGCTGCCGGTCGACGGCGGCTACGCCAGCGTCTGAAAGGATCTCCGGCCATGGACGACAAGTGGGTTCCCTATCGCCATCCGCAGCCGAAGGAATCGCCGCCCGAACTGGTCGTGCATCCGGCGATCCCGGCCGACGAGCGCGTCTGGGTGCCGCTCGAACCGAACGTGTGGTTCCGGCCGCTGGTGCTGTCGGCGGCGAACGGGTACTGGACGAACCTGCTGCGCGTGCGCAAGTCGGGCGTCCTGTCGCGCCACCGGCATCCCCAGCCGGTCCACGGTTTCGTGCTGAAGGGCGAGTGGCGCTATCTCGAGCATGACTGGATCGCGCGCGAAGGCGGCTATGTCTACGAGGCGCCCGGCGAGACGCACACGCTGGTCGTCGATCCGCACGTGGACGAGATGATCACGTTCTTCCAGGTCAACGGCGCCATGATCTATGTCGATCCGGACGGGAAGACGACCGGCTACGACGACGCGTTCACGCGCATCGCCAAATGCCGCGCGCACTATGCGGCCAACGGCCTCGGCGAGGCCTATATCGACCGGTTCATCCGCTAGACGCGCCGATTACCAGTTCGCCGAATTTCCCTGCTGCGGGAACGGACTGCTGATACCCGGCGTGCCGCTGTCCGAGGCGGCCGGCGTGCCCGGCACCGAGGTGAGGACGCCCGGCACCAGCGTGACCGGGCCCGGCTGCGGTGCCGGCCCGGAGCGGACGTCGTTGGGCGTCGAGCCGCCGCCCGCCGCATCGCCGCTGACGACGATCGTCGGCGCCGGCGGGCCGCCGGCGATGCCGGCCGACCCGGTCGGCGGCGTCGGCGCCTGGCTGCCGCCCGTGCCCGGTGCAGGCTGGTTGCCGGCAAGGTTCGTCGATCCCGTTTCCTCGTTCGACGTTCCGCCGGACTGCGTGTCGCCGGAGCCGCCGGTCAGATCGCCGGTCGAAACGCTGCCGGTCGATTCGAAGGCCGGGCCTGCGATACCCGTACTGCCCGTCTGCGGCGTCTCGACGCGCGTGGCGCTGTCGATCGGGGCAACCGACGCGATCTCGTTGAGCACGGCCTGCGTGCCGGTCGTCGGCGGGACCACGGGTGTCGATCCCACGCTGGTCCCGTTCACCGAGAAGATGCCGCCCGTCGCCGTGACGAACGGCGCTGCCGCCGCCCCCGACTGGCCGTTGACGAAGCCGGCGAGCGTGCCGCCGGTCCCCGACAGCGAGACCGTGCTGCCGAAGGAGTTGCCGGCTTCGCCCAGCACGACCGCTCCGCTGCCGCCGGCAAGCACGGTCGGACCCGCACCCGCCGCGATCGTCGTGCCGCCCGACTGCGTGATGCCGTTGCTTGCCGTCGCCGTGAATCCGCCCGTCGAGCCGCCGGTCATCGAGACGTTGCCCAGCGTCAGCGCGCCGCTCGCGGCGATGCCGACCGCGAAGTTGCCGGTGTTCGTCAGCGTGACCGCGCCGCCGAACGTGTTCGACGTGTTGGTAAGTGTCAGCGGGCCGTTCGTGGCGGTGAAGCCGGATGTCCCCGTCACGGCAAGTGCACCCGTCTGCGACATCGGGCTGCCGACCGACGCGAGGAAGTTGCCCGCGATGGTCGACATGCCGAGGATCAGCTGGCCCGTGGCCGCGATCGTCGCGTTGCCGCCGCTGGTGGTCATCAGGCTGACGGCGCCGCCGAAGCTGTTGGACGCGTCC
>JBIKWI010000252.1:0-4142 GCA_044356395.1 Tagaea sp.
CTCGCGAGCTTCATATGCGATCTTCCTTCCCCGGATGATCCGGCCGGTCTTGCGCCGGCCGGCGAATTCGATGCCCGTTGGATAGCCCGTCCGGCCGCCTGCGGCAACCCCGTCTGCAGCACAAGAAATGGTCCTGGATTCACCGCCCGATTTCGACGAAGCCTTTGCGGAAAGGCTGGATCTGCTGCTGCGCTGGCGACGCGACGTGCGGCATTTCCGGACCGACGCCCTGCCGGAAGGCGCGCTGGAAGCCCTCGTCGCGCGGGCCGCCTTGGCCCCGTCGGTGGGGAACAGCCAGCCCTGGCGCTTCGTGCGCGTGGCCGAACCCGCCCGCAGGGCAGCTGTAAAGGCCGACTTCGAGCGATGCAACGCGATTGCCCTGTCGGGCCAGGACGGCGAGCGGGCGAAAAGCTACTCGGCGCTGAAGCTCGCCGGGCTGGACCGCGCACCGGAACATCTTGCCGTATTCTGCGACGACGGCACGCTTTCCGGCCACGGACTGGGCCGCGCCACGATGCCCGAAACGCTGCGCTATTCGGCCGTGGGCGCTGTGTCCGCGCTTTGGCTGGCCACGCGCGCGCGGCATCGGGATCGGCTGGGTCTCGATCCTCGAGCCCGCGAATGTCGCCGCGATCCTTGAGGTTCCCCCGGCGTGGTCGCTCGTTGCCTATCTGTGCTTGGGCTGACCGGAGTCCGATAGTGACGTGCCCGAACTGGAGCGCAGCGGCTGGCAGGCCCGGGATCCGCGCGCGTCGGAGATCCTCGCGCGCTAGGTAACTCGATGATCGGTCCCGAGTTCGGCGACCAGCCGGGTGCATTCCGCTTCGATCTGGTCGAGGACGGTCTCGAAGGATTCCGGCCCGTCGTAATAGGGATCGAGGATGTCGCCGCCGTCGGCGCGCAGCATGCGGATTTTCCCGTGCGCGTGCGCGGCCGCCCGGGCCAGCAGGGCTTCGTAGTGGCCGCGATCGCAGGCAAGGATCATGTCGAAGGTCTCGAAATCGGCATCCGCGATCCGTCGCGCGCGCAGCGCCGAGAGATCGTAGCCGCGCCGTGCCGCATGGCGCTGGGCGCGCGGATCGGGCGGCTCGCCGACATGGTAGCCCTGCGTACCGCACGAATCGGCGTGCACCGCGATACCGGCGCGCGTCGCGGCGAGGCGGAAAACCGCCTCGGCCGTCGGCGAACGGCAGATATTTCCGGTGCACACGAACAGAACGGATTTTCCTGAGGGCTTCTTTTCGATAGGGTGCCGGGGCATGACGGGCTCGATCGTTGTCCTTACCGGTGCCGGTATATCCAAAGAATCGGGGTTGTCCACCTTCCGCGACGCGGACGGCATCTGGGCGACCGTGAGGATCGAGGACGTCGCCACCCCGCAGGCTTTCGTGCGCGACGAGGCGCGCGTGCACGGCTTCTACAACGCGCGCCGGCGCGCGCTGCTCGACCCTGCCGTCGCGCCCAACGACGCGCATGTGGCGCTCGCGATCCTCGAATCCAACTGGACCGCCGGCGAGGTGACGATCGTCACGCAGAATGTCGACGACCTGCACGAGCGCGCGGGATCGCAGAACGTGCGTCACATCCACGGCGAGTTGCTGAAGGCGCGCTGCATGGCGTGCGGCATACTGGCCGACCTTCGCGGCGACCTTGCGGTCACTTCGCGCTGTCCGGCCTGCGACGGGCGCGGCAGCCTGCGCCCGCACATCGTCTGGTTCGGCGAGATGCCGCTCCATATGGACGAGGTCCACGAGAAGATCGCCGCGTGCAGCCTGTTCGTGTCGATCGGCACGTCGGGCAACGTCTATCCCGCCGCCGGCTTCGTCGAGATCGCGAATGCCGCGGGCGCGCGCACGGTCGAGCTCAACCTCGAGCCGTCGGCCGGGGCAAGCGCGTTTTCCGAAACCCGCTACGGCCCTGCCACGCACGTGGTGCCGGGCTTCGTCGCCGAGCTGCTGGGCGTGGCATGACCGCCCTGCTCGACGCCTATCGCGCCAGGCTTTCGGCCGCCGAGATCAAGCCAGATCCGGCGCAGGCCTTCGCGATCGAGAAGCTGGAGACGCTGTCGCGGGCCCTTGCCAGCTACAAGCCCGATCCGCGGCCCGGCTTCTGGCGCGCGTCGCTGGGGTTCGCGCGCAAGTTCGGCGCCGAGCAGCGCGGCGCTCCGCCCACCGGCCTCTATTTCTTCGGCGGCGTGGGGCGCGGCAAGTCGATGCTGATGGACATGTTCTTCGCGCACGCCCCGGTCGAGAAGAAGCGCCGCGTGCATTTCCACGCCTTCATGCTCGAGGTCCATTCGCGCATCCATGCCTGGCGCCAGACCGGCGAGGCGAAGAAGGGCGACGGCGATCCGATCCCGCCGCTGGCGCAGGCGATCGCCGACGAAGCCTGGCTGCTGTGCTTCGACGAGTTCCAGGTGACGAACATCGCCGACGCGATGATCCTGGGCCGGCTCTTCGGCGCGCTCCTCGAAAAGGGCGTTGTCGTCGTGGCGACGTCGAACCTTGAGCCCGACGATCTCTACGCCAACGGCCTGCAGCGCGAGCGCTTCCTGCCGGCGATCGCGCTGCTGAAGGAGAAGCTCGACGTGCTGGCGCTCGACGGCGGCATCGATTACCGGCGCATCCGCATCCGCGGCCTGCCGGTCTATCATTCGCCGCTGGGGCCTGCCGCGACCGCCGAACTGGAGAGGGCGTTCGCCACGCTGACGGAGGGGGCGACTGTCGGGCCGTTGACCCTCGATGCGGGCGGGCGCGATCTCGATCTCGCCCGGGCCGGCGGCGGCGTCGCGTTCGCGTCGTTTGCCGATCTGTGCGCGAAGGCGCTGGGGGCGGCCGACTATCTGGCGCTCGCGAGGAGCTGCCACACGCTGGTGCTCGACGGCGTGCCGGTCCTTACCCCTGAAAACCGCAACGAGGCTCGACGTTTCGTAACGCTGATCGACGCGCTCTACGAACACCGCGCCAAGCTCGTGATGGCCGCCGCCGCCGGCCCCGAGCAGCTCCATCCGGCCGGCGATCACGCCTTCGAGTTCCAGCGGACCGCAAGCCGCCTGCACGAGATGCAGAGCGAGGACTACCTCGCGGCTCCGCATCTGGGCGGCTGACCGGCGCATCGCCGGGATCGGTGGCGCAATGCCGTTTGCGCGCCTCGGCCATTAACATCTTGTTTACACAGTTGGTGTGTAGTCCGGCGCACATCCGTGGAGCCAGCATGAGCTATCGCGCCGTCGTCTCCGTCCTCGATCGGAACTCCCCTTTTGCTGTCAGGCTGTCCGAGCTCCAGCAGTCGGCAGCCGAAGCGCTTGGCGAGACACCGTCGATGCGCTTCGCGTCGGCCATCTACGATCCGCCGAGCGACCTGTTGCATACCTTCGCGGACAACAGTCGCGGCACTTCGAAACTGACGCACTATTCGGCCAAGCTCGGCGACCTGCCGTCGCTCGCGTTCGCGCTCCAGCCCCATGGCGAGCGCGTCGTCGGCGACCTGCAGCAGTTCGAAGGAACGCACCATGTCCACACGCAGCGCCTGCTCGAGATGGGCTACCGGGCCAGCTATGCGCGCGCCGTACACTACGGAAATCGGCTGATCGGGATCATCTTCGTCAACTCGGCGGCGCCGGACTATTTCGGCCCGACGCGCCTTGCCGCGATCAATCCGTTCGTCCGGCTTGCGGCGCTGCACCTGACGCTGGAGCTTTCGTACTACCAGACCTTTTCCGCCGCGATCACCTCGGCGCAGGCGATCAGCGCCTACCGCGACACCGACACTGCCGAGCATCTGACCCGCATGTCGCACTATTCGGCGATCATCGCCGACGGGATCGCGGAGAAATACGGGCTTGCCGACGATTTCGTCGCCAAGCTGTTCCAGTTCGCACCCATGCACGACATCGGCAAGGTGAGTGTCCCCGACGCGATCCTGCTGAAGCCGGGCAAGCTCACGCCCGACGAATTCGACGCGATGAAGTCGCACGTGGCGACTGGACTGGCGATGGTCGACAAGATCATCGGCGCGGTCGGGCTCGGCGACCTGCCCGGCATCGACATCCTTCGCAATACGGTGCGCTATCATCACGAGAAGCTCGACGGGACCGGCTATCCCTACGGCCTGACGGCACAGGACATCCCGATCGAGGCCCA
>JBIKWI010000009.1:0-47741 GCA_044356395.1 Tagaea sp.
CCACGCGATGGCTGACATGCTTGACGACCGAAAGATCGTGCGCGACGAACAGATACGAGAGTCCGAGGCGCTCCTGAAGCTCGAGCAGGAGATTGATGATCTGCGCCTGTACCGAGACATCCAGGGCTGAGACCGGTTCGTCCGCGACGATGAGTGCGGGGTTGAGCGCAAGCGCCCGCGCGATCCCGATGCGCTGGCGCTGCCCGCCGGAGAATGCGTGCGGGAACCGGTTCATGTAGGCCTGCGGAAGCTGCACGAGATCGAGCAGTTCGGCGATACGGCGTCGGCGTTCGGCCAGATCGCCGATGCCGTTGACGAGAAGCGGCTCGCCGATGATGTCGGCGATCGTCATGCGCGGATTGAGCGAGGAGTACGGATCCTGGAAAATCATCTGCATCTGACGGCGCAGCGGCCGGAGCTCGCCGCGCGTCAGGCCGGCGACGTCCAGCCCCGCTCCGTCCGACGAGCTGAAACGGATCGCGCCCTCCGTCGGCCGGATCGCCCGCAGGATGCAGCGCGATGTTGTCGTCTTGCCGCAGCCGGATTCGCCGACGAGCGAGAGCGTTTCCCCATGCGTGATCTTGAACGAGACGTCGTCGACCGCCTTCACGTTGCCGACGACGCGGCGCAGAATACCTTTCCGGATCGGAAAATACTTCTTGAGTCCTTCGACCGACAGCACGGTCCGTTCGCTGGTCATGACCTGGATCCTGCCCCTTCGCCATAAAGGAAGCAGCGGACTTCGTGCTCGGCATCGATGACCGTCAGCGGCGGCGGACTCTTGTCGCAGATTCCGGGCATGACGTTCTGGCAGCGCGGATGGAACGGGCAGCCTGACGGACGCGCATAGGGATGCGGAATGCTTCCCGAGATCGTGGCCAGACGCGAGCGTGGCTCCGCAAGAACCGACGGAATCGAGCGCAGAAGCGCCTGTGTGTAGGGATGCTTGGGCGCATGGAAGATCGTGTCGACGGGGCCGGATTCGACGACCTTGCCGAGATACATGACCGAAACGGCGTCCGCCATCTCCGCGATCACGCCCATGTCGTGCGTGATCAGGACCACGGCGAGCTTGCGCTCCACCTGGATCTTGCGGATCAGCTCGAGGATCTGGGCCTGGGTCGTCACGTCCAGCGCTGTCGTCGGCTCGTCGGCGATGAGGATCCGCGGTTCCGCCGCAAGCGCAAGCGCGATCATGACGCGCTGACGCAGGCCGCCCGACAGCTCGAAGGAATACGAGTCCACGCGCTGTTCGGGGCGTGGGATGCCGACAAGCTGCAGAAGCTCGATCGCGCGGGCCCTCGCTTCCTTCTCCGTGACGGTCCGATGCAAACGGATGGCTTCCATCACCTGATTGCCGATCGTGTAGAACGCCGAGAGCGAACTCATCGGCTCCTGGAACACGTATCCGATCTCGCCGCCCCGGATATGGCGCATCTCGGCACCCGAATCGTCGATGCTCGCGATATCGACGATGCGGCCATCGCTCTTGCGCAACAGGATGGAACCGCCCTCGACCTTGCCCGGCCGGTCGACGATGCGAAGGATGGATCTGGCCGTGACGCTCTTCCCGCAGCCGGACTCGCCGACGATCCCGAGGGTACGGCCTGGATAGAGATCGAAAGACGCGCCATCGACGGCACGAACGACACCCTCGTCCGGCCGGAAGTACGTCTGAAGATCGCGGACCGAAAGGATTGGTTCAGCCATAGGGATCCGCAGCATCCCTCAGGCCGTCACCCAGGAAGTTGAAGGCGAGAATGACGATGACGACAGGCACCGCGACCAGCAGCAGCCACGGTGCGATCGCGATCGCCTGTAGGTTCTGGGCGTCCTGCAGCAGTACGCCCCAGGATATCGCGGGCGGACGAAGGCCAAGCCCAAGGAACGAAAGCGTCGTCTCGCTGATGATCATGGCCGGCAGGGCAAGGCTGACCGCCGCGATGATATGCGACAGGAACGAAGGAACCATGTGCCGGAAGATTATCCGCAACTGGGACGCACCCGCGAGCTCCGCGGCGGTGACGAAATCTTCCTCTCGCAAGGCGAGGAATCGCCCCCGCACGACGCGCGCGAGTTCGGTCCAGCCGATCAGCGAGATGATGACCGTAATCGCGATGTAGACCTGCGTCACCGTCCAGTCGTTCGGAAGCGCGGCCGCAAGACCCATCCATAGCGGAATCGTCGGAATGGAGCGCAGGATCTCGATCACGCGCTGGATCACCGTGTCGATGGCACCGCCATAGAGCCCGGATATCCCGCCGAGCAGGATCCCGAGAAAAAGCGACAGGCTTACGCCGATCAGGCCGATCGTCAGCGACGTGCGCGTGGCAAGCATCAGCCGGGACCAGACATCGCGGCCGAGCTGGTCGGTCCCGAGAAGGAAAAGCGCGTCCTCCGGGACGCCGCGATCCAGCCCGATTAAGTGCCGTCTGGTCTCGAAGAGACCGAACAGTTTGTAGGAATAGCCTTCGGCGAAGAAGCGGAGATAGCGACGATCCGTCGGGTCCGGCGCATAAATGAGTTTGAACGTCCGCATGTCGCGACGACCCTTGAGCGCATAGACGTGCGGCTTAAATCCGCCGTCCGGGTCGAACCAGTGTATCGCCTGCGGCGGGATGTAGCTGCGCGAAGCATCGGTGGAATGCGGCTCCGTCACCGCAAGAAAATCCGCGAACAGGGCCATAAGATAGAAGAGAACCACGATGATTCCGCTGATGACGGCAACCCGATGCTTGCGGAACCGCCACCACGTCAACTGCAGCTGCGTCGCGGCGGCGACCTTCTCTTCCGCGGCCGTCACGAACGGCGCATCTGCCCTTGCCAAATCGCTCATCCGTGGATACCCGCCCTGATCCGGGGGTCGATCCACATCAGGACCAGATCGGAAATGAACGTGCCGACGACCGTGAGGACGCCGAGGAGCAGCACGATCGTTCCGGCAAGGAACATGTCCTGCGCCACTAGGGCTCGCAGCAGCAACGGGCCGACCGTGGGCAGCGACAGGACGAGGGAGACGACGATCGAGCCCGACACGACGAAAGGCAGCAGATAGCCGATCGTGCTGGCGAACGGATTGAGTGCCGCCCGCACCGGATACTTCACGATGACGCGCCATTCCGCGAGGCCGCGCGCGCGCGCGGTCGCCACATACGGGCGCCGCAGCTCGTCAAGCAGGTTTGCGCGCATGATGCGGATGAGCTGGGCCGTGCCGGCCAACGCCAGAATCAGCGCCGGAAGCGGCAGGTGCACCATGAGATCCACCACCTTGTCCCACGACCACGGCGCGAGCTGGTACTCGGCCGAAAAGAGGCCGCCGACATTGAGGTCGAACAGGACGAACCCGAAATACATGATGATCAGGGCAAGCAGGAAGTTCGGCACCGCAAGTCCGACGAAGCCGATCAGCGTGAACGCATAGTCGGCCATCGAGTACTGGCGGACGGCCGAGTAGATGCCGATCGGCAGCGCTATTCCCCAAGTCAGGAAGATCGCGGCAAGCGATACGGCGACCGTGAGCCAGAGCCGGTCGCCGAGAACCTCGGTAACCGGGCGCCCCCATTCCATCGACGTTCCGAAATCGCCTTGCGCGACGCGGCTTGCCCATTTCCAGTATTGGACCCACATCGGCTGATCGAGGCCGTAGAGCTGCCGAAGGGCCTGCGCCTCTTCCTGCCGGACCATCGAACCGGATGCGGACAGACTGGCGATATAGGCGTCGACGAAATCGCCCGGCGGAAGCTGGATGATGACGAACGAAATGACGGAGATCGCCCAGATCGTCACCAGAGCGAGCCCGAAACGCTGAAGTGTGTAAGTGAGCATGCGAACTCAACCCCCGGGAATGTTCCGGGGGTTGAGCCGCAGTGCGACGAGACTGGTCCTAACGGTCAATTCTTGTAGAACCATGTTTCCGGATGCGCGCCGCCCGGCGTACGGCAGTGCTGGGCGATGCAGTTGCGCGACGGGACGTTTCCGAGACGCTCGCTGACCAGTCGCACACCCATCAGGGCCGGCGACTGTCCGACCGTACCGATCGCGTACTGCTGGTCGATCAGGATCTTCCAGATCTCCTGCGCCGTCTTGATGCGGTCCTCGGTCTTCTGGCCGGCGGCCGAGGTGAAGAGCTCGAGCATCTTGACGATGTTCGGATCTTCCGGCTTCTTGCCCTGCGTTCCGCCCGAGGCGTACCACTTGGCGTGTTCCGGCCCCATGAAAGCCTCGGTCGGATCGACCGGGATCGCATGGCGCGGGAACAGGTAGAGAAGTTCCGTCCCGCCGTTGTTCCACACCATGATGTGGTGCTCGTTGTTCTGCGTGCGCGTGAACGCCAGGTTACGCTCGGTGTCGCGGACATCGGCCTGGATGCCGACCTTCGACCACTGGTCGGCGACCATTTCGCTGATCTTCGGCCACGGAAGGAACGCCTGCACCGCCTGGATCTGGATCCGAAGCCGCTGTCCGTTGTCCGTGCGGACCCGGAAGCCCTGCGCGTCCTTCTTCGAAAGCCCGATCTTGTCGAGCATCTCGTTGGCCTGCTTCGGGTCGAACGTCGACCACTTCTCGCGCCACCCCGGACCGGGGAAGTACGGAAGCGCCTCGCCCGGTGCCGCCGAACCCGGCACGGCGACGCCGAGCCAGAACGTCTCGTTCAGCTGCTTGCGATCGACAGCGAGCGACAGCGCGCGGCGGAAATCCGCGTTGCGAAGCCACTTTGCGATCTCCGGATCGGCATCGAAGCTCTGGTTGAAGTGATAGATCGCATCCGAACCATTCAACGCCAGATCGAGATGGACCTTGTACTTGCCGCGGGCCTGGTTCTCGAGAAGGACCGGCAGCTTGCCGAGATCGATGTGCCGCTCCTGCAGGTCGTAGTCGCCCGCCATCGCGCGGAGATTGAGAACTTCGAGATTCTCCACGACCGTCATCTGGACGCGGTCCATGTAAGGCAACTGGTTACCCGCCGTGTCGACGGCCCAATAGAACGGATTGCGTTCCATGACCCAGACCGCGTTGTTGATCGGCTGGACGGTCCGGAACGGCCCTAGCACGGGCAATTCGGGGTTGAGCGTCCAGTCTTTCTTGAAGTGCAGGCGTGCGATCCAGCTGTCGAAGCCCTCTGCCCGGGCCGCCGCATTCGCCGCCTCGGCACCGCCCGGCATGTATTTCGGCAGGAACTTCTTGAGGTAGTGCGCCGGCGCGTAGGCGCCGTGGCTGCGCTTGTTCGACTGGCGGACGGCCTGGCCGCCGCCGATCAACGTGTCGCCGCCCATCAGGTCCTCGAAGAGGTAGAACGGGACTTCGAACACGAAGTTGACGGTGTAGTCGTCGACCTTGACGATCTTGCCGGGCTTGCCGTTCGGCGTCATGTCCGGGATGCCGACGGGCAGGATTTCCTTGTTGCTGTAAATGTCCTCGAACCAGAAGACGAAATCGTCGGCCGTCATCGGCGCGCCGTCCGACCAGCGAAGGCCTCGGCGCAGATTGAGAGTGAAGACCTTTCCGTCGTCGCTCATCTTCCACGACTTGGCGAGCGACGGGTTGACCTTCGCGCCCGTATGGTCGACCAGCATCGGACGATCGGAAGCGTTGATTCGGTTGCCGTTCTCGTCGTCGCCCGGGCCGGTGAAGCCGCGGCGCCACGTGCCGCCGTACTTACCGATCTCGCGGACCGGCTTGATGACCATCAGGTCCTGCGGCAGCCTGTCCTTGACCGCCGGCAGCTTGCCTTGCTTGACCAGATCCGCAAGCTGGGGAGCTTCGTTGAAGGTCTTCGGCCACTGGGCCGGGTCGGTGATGATCGTGATGCCTTCAGGCGTCCCGACCAGACCGGACTGGCCGAGTGAAGACTGCGCGGATGCGGCCGTGACCGATCCGACCGCAATCGTGATGCCCAGCGCCAACTGGATAAGGAACGGCGATTTCAATGCCATCTCTCCCCCCTGCTATCGGATCAGTTATCTGCCCGACTAGTTTGACGTAGTAGAACACATTTGTTCCGCACCAAGTCAAGCGTGGCGGGATGGCGGTAGGGACGACGAGACATTCCCGGGCCACCTGCCTCAAAACAGGCAGATCCCCGAACTTGCCAATCGTCGGACGGGCCGTTGGATGGCATGCTGTCGTCCGGTCAGTGCGTCCCTGTCCTCTCCGGAGACCGAACATGAAGCGTATCCTTGTCGTCGAGTGCATGCAGGAGATCTCCTCGTTCAATCCCCTGCAGTCCGGGTACGAAGACTTCCACATCCAGCACGGTTCGCAGATCCTCGGCCAGCAGGGAACCAATCAGGCGATCGGCGGGGCGCTCAAGGTTTTCGAGGAGACGGGCGGCATCGAGGTGGTGCCGACGATATCCGCGCGAGCCGGCAGCGCCGGACTTCTGTCGGCCGACGGCTGGCGCCGGCTCTCCGTCGAGATACTCGAGAGCGTGCGGTCCAATCTCGAGCGTATCGACGGCATCTACTTCTCCCTGCATGGCGCCATGGGTGCCGACGGCGAACTCGATCCGGAGGGTTACCTGCTGGAACGCGTCCGGGAGTTGGCCGGCCCGACGACGCCGATCGTCATTTCACTCGACCTTCACGGGATCCTCACCGACCGGATGCTGCGCCATTCGAGCGGCTTCGCGATCTACAGGACCTATCCGCACGTCGATTTTGCCGATACCGGCCAGAGGGCGGCCCGCCTGCTCCTGAAGCTGATGTCCGGCAAGCTACGCCCGGCCATCGCGCGCGTCGTCATCCCTGCCCTCGTACGGGGCGACGAACTGATCACCAAGACCGGCTGTTACGGCGAGCTGCTGCGCGAATGCCTGCGGCTCGAGCGTGACGGCGAGGCACTTGCCGCCGGCATAATGATCGGCAACCCCTTCACCGACGTACCCGAGCTGTGTTCGCAGGTCCTCGTGATGACCGATGGAGACCGGGCAACGGCCGAGCGCGCGGCCGTCCGTCTCGCCAACGACTTCTGGGGCTTGCGGGCACGCATGCAGGGCAAGCTGATCTCGGTCGAACGCGCGATCGCGCAGGCGAAGAGCATCGATGGCCCCGTCATCTTCACCGATGCCGCCGATGCCACCTCTTCCGGCGCGTCCGGCGACAGCGCCGAGATCCTTCGCGCACTCCGGCAGGCGGGCTACGACCGCCGGGTACTTGCCCCCATCGTCGATGCGAAAGCCGCCGCGGCGGCGCACAAGGCCGGCGTGGGCGCAACCGTCGAGGTCGAACTGGGTGGCAGCGTGGACCGCAGACGTTTCACGCCGATGCGGGTCAAGGCAACGGTAAAACTTCTTTCCGATGGCCAAGCCCGGCTCGAGACGATGAAAGCGCCGCTGGCGGCCGGCCTGACGGCGGTGCTGACATTCGCGAATTTCACGGTCGTCGTCGTCAGCCTTCCGGTCTTCCTGTTCGACCGGGCGATATACTTCGCGAACGGCCAAAACCCCGCCGACTTCGACCTGATCGTCGTCAAGTCGCCCCACACCGAGCACCACATGTTCGACGCCTGGACGGACGCCAATTTCAATGTCGATGCGCCGGGCGCCACGTCGGCGAACCTGAAAAGTCTCGGACACACGATCTGTGCGCGTCCGGTCTATCCGCTCGACGAGAACGTGCGTTTCGTGCCGGCGCCGGCATTCTATCCCTAGGTTCGCGGGTGGCATCGACGGCAGCAAGACTGCATATAAATCAGGAGTCCGGCGCCGATGAGGGGTGGAATTTCGTAATGTACGGACAATCATATTTTTATTGACTTGGCTTTGCCCGCCGCTTGAGGATTGTAGTTGCGGGGCCGAGTATCCAGATGCGCCCGAAACTGTCGACAGGACACGCGATACGACATGGTGACGGCATTTCGATGACGCCCGCAGCCGGTCATGCGCTGCCTGCTCCCTCCGCGCATCCGGCAGCGCGCCGGGTGCTCGATACCCTTGATCGGGTACTCACCGCGCTTGCGGTTTTCTGCCTCGTCTCCATCGCCCTGCTGACGTTCGCCGGGGTCACCTCGCGTTACGTGTTCTCGGCGTCGCTGACCTGGACAGGCGAAGCGGCACAGTGGCTCTTCATCTATCTCATTTTCCTGGGCATCCCGCTTGCCCACCGCGAGCGCATGCATCTTTCGATCGGCGCGATCGACCAGATGCTGCCCGCCGGCCTCAAGCGGATCCACCAGGTCCTGATCGACGGCATCGTGACCTACACGACGATCGCCATGCTGTTCGGGGCGCGCGAGATCATCGACATGATCGGCGGCACGAGTGCGGCGCTGGCGCTGCCGGGATGGCTGCAGTACGCGGGGATCCCCGCCAGCTGCATTTTCGGGCTCGTCTATCTCGTCCTGCGCGATCTCGACCGTGCGGACGACCGCTGGCTCGGCCTCGTCGGCGCGCTGGCGGGTACGGCATTCTATGCGGCGTTCAACGGGCTGAACCTGCTTTCGCTCCCGCAGGGCGACCCCGCCGTGGTGATGACGGCCACCTTCGTCGGCGCCATGCTGCTCGGCGTTCCGGTGGCCTTCTCGATGCTTGCGGCGGTGTTCACGGTCGATCTTTCCGCGGGCGTCCTGCCGGCACCGGCGATCGTGCAGAACATCGTCCGCGGCTCGGGCCAGTTCATCCTGCTGGCGATCCCGCTCTTCCTGCTGGCGGGTTCCCTGATGAACATCGGCGGGCTGACCCAGCGCCTGATCGACTTCGCCGCCACGCTGGCGCGGCATTTCCGCGGCGGCATCGCGCAGGTCACGATCATCTCCGCCACGCTCTATTCCGGCGTATCGGGCAGCTCGAACGCGAACGCTGCCCTGAACGCCCGCATGCTCTACCCCGCGATGGTCGCCGGCGGGTATCGCAAGACCTTCTCGGCGGCCGTCTGCGCCGCCGCCGCCGTCATCGACAACATCATCCCGCCCTCCGTGGCGATGCTGATCGTGTCGGCGGCGACGGGAATCTCGGTCGGCCAGATGTTCGTCGCGGGCATCGTCCCGGGCCTCCTCTATGCCGGCGCCTTGATGCTCACGGTGTGGATCGTCGCCCGGCGCCACGGCTACAAGGCCTCGGGCGAGCGCGCGAGCTGGGCCGAGCGTTCGCGTGCCGGCCGCGCGGCCGTGCCGGTGCTGTTCCTCGCGATCTTCATCATCGCGGCCCTCCGGTTCGGCATCGCGACGCCGACCGAGGTGGGCGCGATCGCCGTCGCCTATGCGTTCGTGCTCGGCGTGTTCGTCTTCCGCGCGTACAGCCCGCGCGAACTATGGAACGTGCTTGCCCAGACCGCGGTCGATTCTGCGCTGATCGGCCTGCTGATCGGCGCGGCGGTTCCCTTCGGCTTCGTGCTGACCACGGAACGCGTGCCGGAGCAGGTTCTCGAGTTCGCGCGCTCCGCCCTCGTCTCGGAATGGTCGATCCTGCTCTTCATGAACGGCGTCATGCTCGTGGCTGGAATGCTGCTCGACATCGGGGCGGCGATGCTGATCCTGGCACCGCTGTTCTATCCGCTCGCCACGTCCGTAGGCATCGACGGCGTCCATTTCGGCCTGATGGTGATCTGCAACCTGATGCTGGGCGGGCTCACGCCACCCGTCGGCATCCTCGTCTACATCACGGCGACCGTGACCAAACAGCCGGCGATGCCGGTTTTCGGCGCGGTCATGCCGTTCTTCGCAGCACTCGTGGCGGCACTGGCGCTGATCGTCTTCATCCCCGGCGTATCGCTGGGGCTGCTCTGGATCATGGAATGAAACTTCAACCCGGGAGACATGGAATGACCGCAATGAGGAAACTGACCGGCCTGGCGCTTCTCGCCACCGTCGGAATGCTTGCGTCGACGGCGGGCGATGCGAACGCCCAGAACCGCATCCAGGCGCGCATCGCCGTGGTGCAGCCCGAGACCGCCCCCAACGCGATGATGTGGCACCGCTACCGCGACCTCGCGCGCGAACGCACGGGCGGGGCCGTCGAACTGCAGGTCTTCGCCGGCGGACAGCTCGGCGGCGAGAAGGAGATGGCCGAAGGCATGCGCCTCGGCTCGATCCAGGGTGCCGACATCACGCTCGCGGCCCTGTCGTCGTGGGTGCCCGAGGGACAGATCTTCGACCTGCCCTTCATCTTCCGCGACGTGGGACATGTCGAGCGTGTCGTCAACGGCCCGATCGGCGACCGCTACAAGGCGTTCTACCGCGCCCAGAATTTCGAGGTGCCCGCCTTCTTCACCTACGGCGCGCGCCATCTGATCAGCCGCCAGCCCGTGCTGACGGTCGGCGAGGTACGCGGCAAGCAGATGCGCGTCATCCAGAGCCCGCTGCACATCAACATCTGGCGCACGCTGGGCGCCAATCCGTCGCCGATCCCGATCACCGAGACGTACAACGCGCTGTCGACCGGCGTCGTCGACATGATGGACATCACCAAGGGTGTTTACGAATCGCTCAAGCTGTTCGAGGCGGCCCCCAACCTGACCGAGACCGGCCACATCTGGGCCGTCGGCGCGATCTCGTTCTCGCGCCAGTTCTGGACGCGCCTCACGCCCGAGCAGCAGCGCATCATGACCGCGACCGGCGTGGAGATGGCGAGCTACATCAACAAGCTCCACATGGACCTCGAGGCGCAGGCCATGGTCCGCGTGGGCCAGCGCGGCGCCAAGGAGCACAAGATCGACCAGACCCCGTGGCGCACGGCGCTGCAGCCCGTGCTGCAGGCCGAGGCCGCCAAGTTCGGCGGCATGGACAAGATCCTGGAGATCGTCAACGCGCCCTGAAGAAACCGACGGGCCGGCCCTTGGCAAGCGGCCGGGCCGGCCCTATCGTCTCCCGAATACCCGAATTTCCGGAAGGAACCGCGCCATGGAAGCCTCGATGCTCGAGGAAGTCGCCCAGAATCCGAACCCCTATCCGATCGTGGCGGAGCTCGCCTATCCGGATATCTGGAAACTGTGCGAACAGGCGCGCGACCTGGCGTGGGACCCGGCGAAGGTCGACTTCTCCGACCTGCGTTCGGCCGACCTGCCCGAGGAAGTCCGTCTGGCCGGGGCCGAATGGTGGTCGCTGCGCGCCTGGATGGAGCACGGCGCCACGCCCTACGGCGCCGAACGCCTGCGCGACGCGATCTTCGGCCACCAGCCCTTCGAGGTGAAGCAGCACGTCGTCAACTTCATCCAGGAAGAACTGCGCCACCATGAGGCGAGCTTCCGCATCGCCGACGCGCTCGCCAAGTACCAGCCGGTCCCGCAGTCCGACTACTTCAAGAAGATCATCCCGAAGTTCCACGACGAGAAGGAAGAGCGGCAGATGTCGTTCTTCGCGGGCATGGCGGTCAACACGCTGTTCGAGCAGCTCTCCGGCGAACTTCTGCAGGCCCGCTACGAGAACGCCCGCTTCAAGTCGATCCGCGAGGCGTGCAGCCTGATCCTGCGCGACGAGGCGCGCCACATCCAGTTCGGCCGCATCGTCATGCGCCGCTTCTTCGACCAGATTTCCGACCAGGACAAGGAGATGCTGGGCAAGAAGTTCGCCAAGAAGCTGCGCGGCTCGCTGCTCAACGGCGTCTACGCCGTCGTCAACCTGCCCGAGGACGAGCGCAAGCGCTCCGCGCGCGCGCGCGCCCTCGCCGCCGAATACGGCCTCGGCGCCACGCACCCCGACCACGAGGTCGCGATCATCGCGGACGGTTTGGCCAAGATCCGCTCCGACGTCGCCCCGTGGAACGTGCCGATCCCGCCGATCCCGGAGGTCGAAGGCCCGACGAGCGGCCCCGCCCGCCGCGCCGCCTGAGGCGGCCGGCGGAAACAGGTGACGACAGGTTACGGTAACGTATTTATCTCTTTGAAGTTATTGGGATGTTACCGCAACGTGCGTCGTGCAACGCTCGTATGTATTCAGTTGTCAAACAGCGCCCCGCCGATGCTCTGGCAGTTGCGAATTATCCTATCATAGGAATTAAAAATTTCAACGCCTGATTGGCCGCCTGCCGACAGGACCATTGGCACATGACCGAGTTTCGGATCGATCATCTCTTCAATCGACCGCAGCACATCGAGAAGGTTGCGGCGCTGATCCATCGGGAGTTCTGGTCCGATCGTCCCGGCTTTTCGCCTGCGACATTCGAGCGTCTCCTGAAGGACGCGACCGTCCTCGATCGCATTCCCCTCTGTCTCGTCGCGTTTGCAGGGGATGCGTTGGCGGGCACGGTCAGCTTGATCGAGAACGACGACGCGCAGCGCCGACATTTGCGGCCGTGGCTTGCCGCCCTGATCGTGTTGCCGGAGTTCCGGGGCAAAGGCTTGGGGACGAAGCTGGTCCGCCGCACGATCGAAGAAGCGCGACGCCTCGGCTTTGCGACCGTCCATCTGGGTACGAGTACGCCCGAGTTCTACGCCCGGCTCGGCGCGCGGCCGCTCGAATGGGCGCGGCCGGATCTGCTCGTCATGTCGATGTCCACCGGAACGCCCGCGCCGGTTTCCGCACTCGACAGCCCGACATCCATCTGATTCCGGGATCGCGGTCGCGCGAAACTCCACCGGCGTCGTCAACCCGGGAGACGCCGCCCTAAAGCGCCAGCGCCAGCGCCTCGCGCCGGTGATCGGCGACGGCGAGCCGGATGCCGTCGCGAACGCCCGCGAGCGTCACCGATCCCATCAGCCAGTCCGCCGGCGGACGCAAGGCCAGGCGGTGACCGCGCGCCGACATCTCGTCGAGCAGCGGCGTCGGCAGGCTCGCCTCCACGGCGATCTGGTCGCCGCCGATGAAGCTCCATCGCGGAGCCGCGACCGCCAGCTCCGGATGCGACGGATCGCGCATGAGGGCCATGGCGACCTGAAGCGTGGTCTGGGTCTGCGCCTGCGCGCCGGGCGTCCCGAATGCGTAGGTGCCGTTCTCCGGATGCGACATCAGCAGCCCGACCAGCGTGTGGCGAGGCCGACGCCCGGGTGCGGGCGCGTTGAGACCGGTCGTGAACGAAGCCCCCCGGTCGTTGGCGATCCAGCCCGTCCGCGCGGACAAGGTGCGCGCGCCGAACGGCCGGTAGAGACTGTGGATCAGCGTGCAGACGTTGCCCTGGAGGTCGACAGCGGAGACCTGCGTCGTCTCGCCGTAGTTGCGCAGCATCGCCGGCCCCTGCCCCGCCCTGGGACCGATCGCCTCGCGCGACGCGCGCATGCCCGGACCTTCGAGCATCGCGGCGGCAACACGGGCCGGGTCGTTGCCATCGGCGAATTCCTGCAGCCGCGCGAAGGCGGACTTGTAGGCTTCGACCGCCATGTGCATGCGATAGGCGGCATCGGCATCGCGCACCGCGTCGGGCCCGGCGATGCCGATGGCGGCAAGCGTGGCGACCGCCTGGCTCATCGGCGGCTGTCCGTAGAGCGTCCAGCCGCCCATCGGAAGGGAAAGGGCGGGCGTCCGCTCCGCGCGCTCGGCCAGCGCTTCGTCGGCGGTCACGGCAACGCCGTCGGCCCGCCAGTCCACCACCGCCTTTTCGAGTTCGCGTTCCGGCGATCCGTCCGCTGCCCAGCGCGCCAGCGACAGACCCAGCAACGGCAGTTTCAGGATCTCGCCGGCGCGCGGCAGCCGGCCGCCGTTCGTTCCGGCAAGGGCGCGGCGGAACGGTCCGTCGCGCAAGGCCTGCAGGTGCCGGTCGAGGCGCGCCCCCACGACCGTGCCGCGCTCGACAAGGCCGAGCGCCGGGGCAAACAGCGCCGACCGGTCGAGCGTGCAGGCGCCCGAAATCAGCGTCTCGATCGCCGCCGGCGCGCCGGGCACGAGGCACAGCCCTGCGCGGTTCTCCGCGTCGGCCGGATGCGCGTATGCGGCCGGTGCCGCACCGCCGCCATTGACCGCATGCACCTTGCCCGTGCCGTCGCGCCAGAGCGCGAACAGGTCGCCGCCGGGGCCGCACATGTCGGGCATCGCGATCCAGTCGGCGGCCGCCATCGCGACGCACGCGTCGAGCGCGTTTCCGCCGGCCGCCAGTATCGTGGCGCCGGCCAGCGCCGATGCCGGGTGGCCCGCCCCGACGGCACCGCGCGTGCCCGTCGCGAGCCGACCGCTTGCGCTGGCATCGATCATCGCGCGAAGACCGGTGCCGCGTCGCCCGTCGGCTTGCGCATCGCATCGAGCATCGCGCGCAGATCGTCGATGTCGGCGGCACGCGGGTTCATGCGGACCTGCCCGCTGCGGCTGGCCGCCTGCGCCACCTTCTCGCGGGCAGCCGCATCCGGCACGAATCCGTCGAGACTGAGATCGAGACCGACGGCATGGCGGGATTTCGCCATCGCCTCGGCGGCCGTCCGGGCTCCGAAGGCGCGGGCGATCGTCTCGCCCTTTTCGCCCAGCGACGGCGCGTTGAACGCCGTGACCACCGGCAGGGCGAGCGCATTGCCCAGACCGTGCGGCACATGATGGAGAGCGCCCAGCGGTGCCGCGAAGGCGTGCGCGAGGCCGAGATTGGCGCTGTTGAACGCGATGGCCGCCTGCGTGGAAGCGATCAGGCACCAGGCGCGCGCGGCCCGGTCGGCGGGCTCGGCATAGGCGACCGGCAGCCAGCGCGCCAGCAGCGTGAAGGCGCTGACCGCGAACGGATCCGTCATCGGCCCGGACATCTTCGAGACGAACGCCTCGACCGCGTGCGTGATCGCGTCGTACCCGGACTGTGCCGTGACGCGTGCCGGGCACGAGACCGTCAGCTCCGGATCCAGCAGTGCTATATGCGGCGTCATTTCCTGGGAACGGAAGATCAGCTTCACGTCCGAACCGGGCTTGCCGGCGATCGCGGATTCGGAAACCTCGCTGCCCGTCCCTGCCGTCGTCGGCACGCAGACCAGAAGGCTCGCGTGCGGGGCAAGCTTCTTGCCGAAGCCCGAGATCCCTTCGACCGGACCCGGATTGGAAAGCAGCATGCGCGCGATCTTCGCCGTGTCCATCGCCGAGCCGCCGCCGAGCGCCACGATGAAGTCGGCCTTGCTCTGCGAAAGTCGCGCGCGGCAGGCCTCGATCGTGTCGGTGTCGGGCTCGTGCGTGGGCACGCCGATCAGGTCGGCCGCACCGCCGGGCAGCGCCAGCAGGTCGGCGAGGCTCCCCGCGATCGGCTGGGACAGGAAGAAGCCGTCGAGAACGACCGCCGCCTTGCGGCAGCCGGCTTCCTCGGCAAGCGTCTTCAGCTTCTCGATGGCGCCCCAGCCGTGAACGACGCGCCGGTTGGAATGGACGAAGACGAAGTCGCTGGGAGCGGCGGCCATGGGCGTTCGGGACCTTTCCGGGTTAAATGTACGGATTATCGTACTTTTCGCCGGACGGCCGAGTCAATCCTTGCGCGGGGCCTTCGTCGCGCGGGCCGGCTGCGGCGGGCGCTTGAGTTCGACCTGCAGCGAATAGCGCATCAGGTCGGCCCGGTGGACCGACCGCCCGGCCATCACGGCCACGCCGCCCTGGTCGAAATAGACGAGATTGCGGATCAGCACCGGACTGCCCGCCGCCAGATGCAGCAGTTCGACCTCGTCGATGCCGGAAAGGCCGGCGTCGATCTGCAGGTTCGAGTGGCTGAGCTTCGCGCGCGACCACAGCGCTTCGAGGATCGAGCCGGATGCCTCGACCCGCGTGATGTCGCCGGCGAAGCGGGCCGGGATGTAGCGCCAGTCGATCGCGACCGGCGAGAGCGGCGTCGCGCGCACGCGCTTGATGAACAGGATTTCCGACCCGGCCGCGATCTGGAGGCTCTGCGCGATGTCGGCGGGGGCGCCGACCCGCTCGAAGGCGAGCACCGAGACGTGGATGGGCTGGCCTTCGGCCGCCCACTGGCGCCTTATGTCCATGCTGGGGGTCAGCTTCTCCTCGACCTTGCGCAGGCTCACCTTGGTCCCGGAGCCCCGCGTCCGGTCGAGCAGGCCCGCCTCGACGAGTTCCGCCATCGCGTCGCGGACCGTGGCGCGGCTGACGGCGAACATCTGCTTCAGTTCGTCGTCGGACGGGAAATTGCGCTTGGAGTCCGTCCAAGAGCTGACCAGCGTCAGCAGACGGTTGCGGACCTGGACGTAGAGCGGGATCGGCGAGTTGCGGTCGATCGGCTCGACGGCCGGAAATCCAGGCTCCCGGGCGTTCCGGCTGCCGCCGGTCACGCGGCCCGGACCGTGCGCAGCTCGTCGATCAGGGCGAGCACGACCGGCAAGGGCCGGCAGTCCTCGAGCAGGCGGATGGCGGCGGCCGCGTGGGCCGCATCCGCCAGCAGCGTGGCTTCCGAGACGCCGGCAAATCCCTGCTCGCGAAGCGCATCGACGCAAATGCGAACGATTTCGGCGCGCATGTCGTAGTCGGGTTCCGGCATCATGCGATTCTTATAGCGCGTACACCCGCCGGCTGGCAAAGCCCGAGCGCTGACCCTCGCGTCGCCCGCTATCGGGACGACGGCCGCGTCATTTGACAGCGTATTTGAATTCGGCGAGCTCCATCAGCTCGGCCTTCGTGCCGCCGGGCAGCATGATCCTGTCGTTGGCGATCCGCAGGCTCTGGAACGGGACGACCACCATTCGCTCGCGGATGCCGACGAAACCGCCAAACGACATGATCGCGTAGACGGCACGGCCGCTGGCCTTGTCGATCAGGATGTCGTCAACGCTGCCGAGCTTCTCGCCGGCGAGGTTGTAGACGTTGGTGCCCTCGACCTTGTCGGCGGCGATGAGGGAATCGGCGGTGATCGAATTGGCTTCCATCATGGTTGAACTCCTCGGGTGAATGCATCGCGCCGCACCTGTCGGCAGCGACCGGTCGGGCGGCCGCCCGGATGGACGGCCTGCCGAAACCGCGAGAAGTTACGCTGCGATTCCCGGAGCGAGACAGCGCCGGAAGCTACCCAACGGACCGTTCCGGAATCGCAGAGACATACATGCGATCACGATAGCGATTCCCGGCGCGGCCGCAAATCCAAGCGGCCGCGATTCCGCGACGCGTGGCTTCTCGCGCTCGCGTTTGCCGTCCCGCAATCACCGCTTCGGATTCCGGGTCGCCCGTCTCGCGGCCGGTCGCGGCAAGGCTGCGGCGGCGATCCCGGGTGTCCGGCGCAGGACGGCGGCAAGATCCGCGCGAACGCCGTTGATATGCAGGGCAAGCATCTCGCCCGCCGCGCGCGCATCGCCCTTGCGGCAGATGGCCAGCAGTTCGCGGTGCTCGCGACTTGCCTTCGCAATCCCTCGCGACGAAGAAAGCTGAAGGCGCGTATAGCGCTCGCTGATCTGGAGGAGGCCGGCGATGATCGACGCTGTCTTCGGCAGGCGCGCGGCCGCATAGAGCGCCATGTGGAATTCCGCGTTGAGCGCCCCCGACCCGGCGATCTCGCCCGAGGCGACCATCGCATCGAATGCGCGCTGGGCCGCTTCGAGACGCTCGAAATCGGGGCCGGTCATGCGCGGAACCGCGTCGGCAAGAAGCCGGCGCTCGAGCACGACACGCAGGTCGAAAACGTCGTCGATCTCGTCCATCGAAAGGCCGGTCACGATCGCGCCTTTATGCGGCACGATCTCGACAAGACCTTCCGCCTCGAGCTGGAAAAGCGCCTCGCGCACTGGGATGCGGCTGACGCCGAAGGCGGCGGCGAGCGCGTCCTGACGCAACTGGGCGCCTCCTTGGTGGGCACCGGAGAGGATCGCGGTGCGCAGCTGGTCGGCGATCGCGGCCGACAGGGTGCGGTGGGTGAGCGAATTCGACATGGGAAAAGTATAACTCCAGGCCGACGGCAAGGCCATTGACTTGTAGATTTTATACAATGTACGTTTCCGGATGGCCGGGGCCTCACCCGGCGGCAACCGCGAAGAAAGGCCTTCGCCCCATGAATACCGACATTTTCCGCGGCACGATCCCGGCCCTGATGACCCCCTGCACGAAAGCGCGCGAACCCGATTTCGACGCGCTCGTGCGCACCGGCAAGCACATGATCGCGTCGGGTATGAGCGCCGTCGTCTATTGCGGCTCGATGGGCGACTGGCCACTGCTGAGCGACGAGGCGCGCAAGCATGGCGTCGAGCGCCTCGTCGCCGCAGGCGTGCCCGTCGTCGTCGGCACGGGCGCACAGAGCCCGGCGCGCGCCGCCGCGTTTGCCGCCCATGCGAAGAAGGTCGGTGCCGCCGGCCTTATGGTGATCCCGCGCGTGCTGTCGCGCGGTTCGTCGGTCGCGGCGCAGCGCGCGCACTTCGAGGGCGTGCTCGAGGCCGCCGTCGACCTACCGTCGGTCATCTACAACAGCCCCTACTACGGCTACGAGACGAAGGCCGACCTGTTCTTCGAATTGCGTGCGCGCCACCCCCATCTCGTCGGCTTCAAGGAGTTCGGCGGCGCCGACGCGCTCACCTATGCCGCCGAGCATATTACCGGCCGGGACCGCTCGTTGACGCTGATGGTGGGCGTCGACACGCAGGTCTTCCACGGCTTCGTCAACTGCGGGGCGATCGGTGCCATCACCGGCATCGGCAATGCGCTGCCCGCCGAGGTGCTGCATCTCGTCGCCCTGTGCCGCAAGGCTGCCGAGGGCGACCCGGTCGCCGAGCGCCGGGCGGTCGAACTCGACCGCGCGCTGCATGTGCTGTCGACCTTCGACGAGGGTGCCGACCTCGTCCTCTACTACAAGCACATGATGGTTCTGGCCGGGCATCCGGAGTACGCGCTGCATTTCATCGCCACCGACGCGCTGTCGGCCAGCCAGCGCCACTATGCCGAGACGAGCTGGAAGCGTTTCAAGGCCTGGTACGCAGCCTGGAAGCCGGCAGGTCCGTGAGCATTCCCGCCGGATCCGCGCGTAACGCCATCGTCGTCGGCAGCGGATTCGTCGGCGCGGCCTGCGCATGGCGCCTTGCGCGTGACGGCTGGCGCACGGAGATCGTCGATCCCGGCGATGCGCTTCTGGCCGCGTCATGGGGCAATGCCGGCCATCTCGCGATCGAGCAGACCGCCCCACTTGCTTCCCTCGCGACCCTGCGCGCCCTGCCCCGCCGGCTTTTCGCGTTCGGCGGCCCGGTCGGATTGCACCTGCGCGATGCCGCGTCCTGGCTGCCTTTCGGACTGCGGCTGATCGCGGCCACCCGGCCGGCACGCTTCGCGCGGGCAACGGTCGCCCTCGGATCCCTGCTGTCGATTGCGATACCGGCATGGCGGCGCCTTGCGGCAGAAACGGGGACAGCGGCACTCATCCGGGCCGACGGGCACTTCGTCGCCTGGGAGAGCGCTGAAAGTGCCGCACAGGGCCGTCGGGCCTGGCTCGCTTCCGATCTCGGCGAAGCGACGGCGCGGGACGCATCGCGCGAGGAGCTGGCGGTTCTTCGGGATCTGTTCGCCGGCCGGCCCGTCGGCGCGATGCGCTTCGCGAACACGGGTCAGGTCGTCGACATTCCGGCCCTGCGCGAAGGCCTTTCGGAAGCGTTTCGTGCCGCCGGCGGAACGCTCCGGACAGCGCGAGCCGCCGGCATCGAGATCGAGGACGGCCGTGCGGCCCTGCGACTTGCGGACACAACACGCCTTCGTGCCGACCTCGTCGTGATCGCCGCCGGGATCGGCTCGGCGGGACTTCTCGCCTCGCTCGCAGGCCCCGTTCCGCTGATCGCCGAGCGCGGCTACCATGTCGAGACCGCGGAGGGGATCGACGTCTGGCCCGCAAGCCTGCCGCCTGTCGCCTTCGAAGACCGCTCGGTCATCGTCACGCGATTCTCCGGCACGCTGCGCCTGGCCGGATTCACCGAGTTTGCTTCGGCCGCAGCACCGCCCGACCCGCGCAAGTGGGACCGCCTCGACCGTCATGCCGATGCGCTCGGCCTGCCATCGTCCGGCGGACGCAAGCGCTGGATGGGCGCAAGACCGACCCTGCCGGACTATCTCCCGGCGATCGGACGCTCCCCGGTCGCCGCCAACCTGCTCTATGCTTTCGGCCACCAGCATCTGGGCGTCACGCTCGCCGCGGCAACCGGCGAGATCGTCGCCGCCCTCGCCCGCAACGCCAGGACGGAAATCTCCCTCGCACCTTTCGACCTCCAGCGCTTCGCATAAGGACCAGCACGACATGCGCGTCATCGATTCGCACACGGAAGGGGAGCCGACGCGGCTGATCGTCGAAGGCGGACCGGACCTCGGCAACGGGCCGCTCGCAGACCGACGCGACCGCTTCGCGGCGGAGTTCGACGCGGTCCGCAGCTTCGCCGTGAACGAACCGCGCGGCAGCGATGCGGTCGTCGGCGCCCTGCTGTGCGCGCCGGTCGACCCGACCTGCGCCGCCGGCCTCATCTTCTTCAACAATGTCGGCTATCTCGGCATGTGCGGACACGGCACGATCGGTGCCGCGGTCACGCTCGCGCACATGGGCCGGATCGGCCCCGGCACGCACCGCTTCGAGACACCCGTCGGCGAAGTATCCGTCGATCTCCTCGACCGCAACGAGGTCGAGATCGAGAACGTGCCGAGCTATCGCTACCGCAAGGACGTCGCGGTCTCCGTCGACGGTCTCGGTACCGTCGTGGGCGACATCGCGTGGGGCGGCAACTGGTTCTTCCTGATCGGCAAGCCCCCCCTTCCCTTGGCAATGACGGGCATTCAGGAATTGAGCCGCGCAGCCGAAGCGGTGTCGAAGGCATTGGCGCAAGCCGGAATCACCGGAGCCGACGGTGCCAGGATCGACCATGTCGAATTCTTCGGCCCGCCCGCCGACCCGAAGGCCGACAGCCGGAACTTCGTCATGTGCCCGGGCGGCGCCTACGACCGCTCGCCCTGCGGTACCGGCACGAGCGCCAAGCTCGCCTGCCTCGCGGCCGACGGAAAGCTGGCGCCCGGCGCCGTCTGGATCCAGGAAAGCATCGTCGGCAGCCGCTTCTCCGCGCACTACCGTCCCGGTGCCGACGGACGCATCGTGCCGCGCATCCGCGGCCGCGCCTACGTCGTCGCCGACGCCACGCTTCTGCGGGATCCGAACGATCCGTTCGCCGACGGCATGCGGGTCGCAGGATGACGTACGCTGCGTTCGTCGAGCTCGCAGGGCACCTTGCGGATGCTGGCGACGACGGATGGGAACCCGCCGTTCGAGTGTCCATGCGTCAGGGACCGGACGACCGCAATTCGCACGACCGGACGCCTGGGATCGGGTTTCAGACATGAGTGCACAGACCGACAGCACCCGGATCGAATTCGACGCGCTCGACAAGCTGATACGGCGGTCGCCGTTCCACCAATGGCTGGGTGTTCGCCTCCACGCCCTTTCCGAGGATGGCGTCGAGTTGCTGCTGCCCTGGCGGGCCGAGTTCGTTTCCGTCGCCGAAATCGGGTATACGCATGGCGGGATCCTCGGAGCACTTGTCGATATCGCCGGCGACTATGCGATCGCGGCACGCCTCGGCCATGGCCTGCCGACGGTCGACATGCGCGTCGACTATCACCGCCCGGCAATGCCTGGCCCGCTTCTGGCAAGGGCAGGCGTCCTCAAGCTCGGACGCACGGTGTGCACCGCCGAAGCGCGCATCCACGACGAGGCCGGGGTGCTCGTCGCGAGCGGACGTGGCGTATATCTCAGCAAGACCTGAAGGAAAATGCGGATGACGGCGAAGCTCGATCATATTCTCTGGGGCGCACCCGATCTCGAGGCCGGGGAACGGCTTTTCACCGTGCTGTCCGGCGTCAAACCCGCGCGCGGCGGCGTGCACGCAGGCTTCGGCACGCGCAACAGCCTGCTGTCGCTCGGCGAGGGGCTCTATTTCGAGATTATCGCGCCCGATCCGGCGCAGGACCTAGCCGGTACGCGCGGCGAGCGTATTGCGGCCCAGCCACGGCCGGGATTGACTGCCTTTTCGGTGCGCAGCGACGATCTCCCGGCGATGCGCCGGGCGGCCGAAGCCGCCGGAATCCCGATCCGCGGCCCCGTCTCGATGGGACGCACGCGGGCCGACGGCGTGCGGCTCGATTGGTCGATCCTCTATTTCGGCGACGGAGCGTTCGGCGATTCCGTCCCGTTCGCGATCGACTGGGGCAACTCGCCCCATCCTTCCGGCTCGACACCGCACGGGCTCCGGCTGCTTGACTTCGTTGCCCTCCATCCCGACCGCGAACGGCTCGAGGCGATCTACGGTGCGCTGGGCGTACCGGTCCGCGTCGAGCGGGCGCTCACGGCCGGTTTCCTTGCCGAACTGGACACGCCGCGCGGCAAGCTGCTCCTTGCCGGACCATAGGGGGAAGAGCCGATGCGTGCCGTCGTCATCCGCGATCATGGCGGTCTCGAAAAGCTGACATTCGAGGCAAACTACCGCGATCCGCAGCCGGGGCCCGGCGACGTGATCGTGCGCGTGCGCGCCTGCGCGCTCAACTACCACGACGTCTTCACGCGCAAGGGCATGCCGGGGATCAAGATCCCCTTTCCGCTCATCATGGGGATCGACGCGGCCGGCGACATCGTCACCGTCGGCAGTGCTGTCGCGGAGTTCCGGCCGGGCGACCGGGTCCTGATCGATCCGATCAACCGCGTCGAGCGCGGCTTCATGGGCGAGACGTTCGATGGCGGGCTCGCCGAGCTGGTCCGCGTCCCGGCGCACATGTGCGTGCCCCTCGATCCGGCCATCGGCTATGCCGAGGCGGCCGCCCTGCCCACCGCCTATGGCACCGCGCATCGCATGGTGCTGGAACGCGGAAAGCTGCGCGCCGGCGAGACCATCCTGATCCTGGGCGCTTCGGGTGGCGTGGGAACGTGCTGCGTGCAGCTGGCGCGCCGCGCCGGTGCGCGTGTGGTCGCATGCGCCTCCAGCGAGGGGAAGCTCGACCGCCTGCGTGCCCTGGGTGCCGATATCGCGATCAACTACGCGACGGCGGACTGGGTGGCGGAATGCCATCGGCTGTTCGGGCGCGCCCGGACGTCCCGGCGCGACGAGGGCGGCATCGACATGGTCGTCAATTTCACCGGCGGCGAGACATGGACCAAGGCGCTGCGCGTGCTGCGCCGCGACGGCCGCATGCTGACCTGCGGCGCCACGGCCGGCTACGACCCGCCCGAGGATATCCGCTTCATCTGGACGTTCGAGCTCAACATCGTGGGGTCAAACGGCTGGGCCCGCGCCGATGTGCTTGCACTTCTCGCCATGGTCAAGGACGGGAGCCTGACGCCCGTCCTCCACCCCGAACGCTTCCCCCTGGAGCGCGCCGGCGAGGCGATGCGTCTCCTCGACGAGCGGGGCGTGTTCGGCAAGGTGATCGTCGCGCCCTGACAATCAGGTGCGCGTTGACGCACCGCACAATAGGACGCAGTATTTGTGCTTAACGAGTTTCCGGCGCCCTCGCGCCGGACGCGCAAGGAGAACGGCGATGAAATACATCAGCAGCGCGTTTGCCGTAATGCTGGCGGCCCTGACCCTGACAACCCCTGTCGACGCGAAGGTGCTCCGGATCAACGTCACCGGCGATCCGGCCATGATGGATCCGATCACCTATTCCGAGATCATCGCCGGCCGCGTCATCCGCAACGTCTATGAAGGTTTCACGGACTACACGCCGGACGGCAAGATCATCAACGTCCTGGCCGAATCCTGGGCCGCCCTGCCGGGCGAGCACGGGTTCCGCTTCAATCTGCGCAAGAACGTCAAGTTCCACAGCGGCAGGCCCTTCACGTCCAAGGACGTGAAGTACACGATGGAACAGCTCGCGGCATCGGATACGAAGGCGGGCCTGGGCGCCGGTTACGTGGCCAACATCGTCGGTGTTGCCGAGGTCAAGGCCGGGACGACCAAGGAGCTTTCCGGCATCAAGATCATCGACGACCACACGATCGAGGTGCGCTTCACCAAGCCCGACGTGCTGTTCCCGATCTATCCGATCTGGTTCATGGATTCGGGCATTGTCGCCGAAAAGGGCGCCGACTGGGTCCGCAGCGTGTCGGCCGGTACCGGCCCCTACAAGTTCAAGGAATGGCGCCGCGGCGTGCATGTCGAGATCGAGGCGAACAAGGCTTACTGGGCCGGCGCACCGAAGATCGATGGCATCCGCTTCCTCGTGATTCCAAGCGGCGACACCGCGCTCTCGCAGTACGAAGCCGGCGAGCTCGATTTCCTCGACGTGCAGGAAAACACGCTGCGCCGCGTGATGCGCGACGCCAGCAAGCAGAAAGAGCGCCATGTCGTGCCGCGCGCGCAGTCGCGCTATCTCGGCATGAACGCCAACGTCTATGCGCCGTTCAAGGACAAGCGCGTGCGTGAGGCGATCTCGATGGCGATCAACCGTGACGCGATGATCCGCGGCTTCTACGACAACGCCGCCTTCCAGCTCCACGGCGTCACGACGCCCGGCGTGGCCGGCTATTTCGCCGACCTGCCCAAGCCGAAATACGATCCCGAGGGCGCCAAGAAGCTGCTTGCCGAGGCGGGATACCCGGGCGGCCGGGGATTGCCGCCAATCGACATCACCTGCACGGCCGTCTTCAAGGACGAGCTCACCTACTATGCCAACGAGCTAAACCGCACGCTCGGCATGCAGGTGAACGTTAACGTCGCCGAGCGCGCCACCTTCATCCGCGGGATGAATGCCGGCGAAATCGCGTTCTTCCCCTGGGGCTGGACGTCGGGCTATCCGGACGCGATGTACTATCTCCAGCAGATGTGGCACTCGAAGAGCCCCTATAACCGGGGCCGCTGGAGCAACGCCAAGTACGATGCGCTGATCGACGAGGCCGTCGGGACAGTCGACAACGAGAAGCGCTTCGCCCTCTACCGGCAGGCCGAGATGGTCTACATCGAAGACATGGGTGCGGCACCGCTGCCCATGCCGGCGAACGTGGCACTCATCAAGCCCAACGTGACGAACGCGTCCATCACGCCCTTCGGCTTCGACCGCTTCATAGCGACGGAGATCAAATAAGGGCCGATCCCGCACATGCTGCGGTTCGTCGTCTGGCGGCTGGTCATGATCGTGCCCGTTCTTGCGGTGGTGCTCGTCGCGACCTTTCTTGCCACCTACGCGCTGCCGGGCGATCCCGTCATGGTGATGCTGGGCGACCACTCCTCGAACGAGGAGATGGCCGCCCGGCTTCGCGCCGAGTACGGCCTCGACCGGCCGATGTGGGAGCAGTTTGCCGTCTATGTCGGCGGCATCCTGACCGGCGATTTCGGCATGTCGTACCGCTATGTCCGGGTTCCCGTCGTCGAGGTGCTGCAGGACGGGCTCAAGATCAGCCCGCTCCTGGCGATGGCCGCACTCGGGCTCGGCGCCTCGGTCGGCACGCTTGCCGGCGTGGTCGCGGCAATCCGGCGGAACACGGCGACGGATACGGCGATCATCCTGGTGCTCGTCGCCGGCCTGTCGATCCCGAATTTCGCCGTCGCGACGTTTCTCGTCTATGCGTTCTCGATCAAGCTCGGTGTGCTGCCGGTTGCCGGCTGGGGCCGTCTCGACCAGGCCGTGCTGCCGGTCCTGATCCTGACGATCCCGAGTGCGGCCTATATCGCGCGCCTTACCCGCACCTTCATGTTGGAAGTGCTCGGGCAGGATTACATCCGCACCGCACGGGCCAAGGGCCTGAGCGAGCCGGTCGTGATCCTGCGCCATGCGTTGCGCAACATCATGGTCCCGCTGCTCACGTCGATGGGCATCATCTTCGGCGGACTCATCAGCGGGACGTTCGTCGTCGAGACGATCTTCAACATCCCGGGGCTCGGCCGGATGGCGATCGATTCGGTGTTCGCGCGCGACTATCCGGTCGCGATGGCCATCGTCATGCTCTTCACGGCCTTCTTCGTGCTGATCAACCTGCTCGTCGACGTCGCCTACGCGATCATCGATCCGCGCATCCGCCAGCGCATGGTGCAGGCGTGAATCCGGCCGCCACGGCGCCTGCCGCGGGCCTCGACTGGCGCCGGCTGACGCGCCGGCTGGCCCGCCAGCGCAACGTGGTCATCGGCGGCACCATCGTCGCGTTCGTCGTCGCGGTCGCCCTGCTGGCGCCGCTGCTGACGCCGCATTCGCCGGAGGAGACCGACCTTTTCAATACCTGGGCCCCGCCCGGAAGCCCCAATCTGCTTGGAACGGACAAGCTGGGACGCGACATTCTCAGCCGTCTGATTGCGGGCGCGCAGACCTCGCTGCTCGTCGCAGGTGCCGTTCTCGCCATCACGCTCGCCGTGGGTACAACCCTCGGAATGCTCGCGGGCTATGTCGGCGGACGCACGGACTCGGTCCTGATGCGTATCGTCGACATCATGCTCGCCTTCCCGGAAGTCGTCATCGCCATCCTCGTCGCTTCCGTGATGGGGACCGGACCGCTCACCGTCGTCGTCTCCCTCGCCCTCGTCTGGTGGCCCGGGATCACGCGCCTGACGCGTTCGTTCGTGCTGGTGATACGCGAAGAACTCTATATCGACGCGGCCATCGTCGCGGGCACCCCGACGGCGATGATCTTCTGGCGCCACCTCCTGCCGAACATCGCGGCACCGCTGCTGGTACGCGCGTCGGTCGGCGTGGGTTTCATCATCATGGCGGAGGCGACGCTCTCCTTCCTCGGCCTCGGCATCCAGGAGCCGCAGGCAAGCTGGGGCGGCATGATCCGCGACGGCCTGCCCGCCCTACGCACGGACCCCTATCTCGCGCTGTTCGGGAGCCTCGCCCTCGGCACGACGATCATCGGGTTCAACCTGCTGGGCGACGGGCTGCGCGATGCGCTCGATCCCAAGCTGCAGGGTCGCTAGATGGCCGCTCCGCTCCTCGCCATCGACGGGCTGTCGGTCTCGTTCGATACCGAGGCTGGCCGACGCGAGGTGCTGCGCGACGTCTCGTTCTCGATCGCACCCGGGGAGGTCGTCGGCGTGGTCGGCGAAAGCGGCTCGGGCAAATCGGTGACGGCACTCGCGGTCATGGGGCTGCTCGGCCCGCAGGGCCGGGTCACGCAAGGAACCATCGGCTTCGACGGTCTGGATCTGGTGCGGCTGGACCGGCGTGCCATCCAGTCCGTGCGCGGCCGGCGCATCGGCATGATCTTCCAGGAGCCGATGACCAGCCTCAATCCGCTCCTTAGCGTCGGCTTCCAGGTGGCCGAGGTCCTCGTCAAGCATCTCGGGCTGTCGGCCGGCGAGGCGCGCAAGGAAACGGTGCGCTGGTTCGAGCGCGTCGGCATTCCCAATCCCGCACAGCGGTTCGACGAGTATCCGCATGCGCTCTCCGGCGGCATGCGCCAGCGCGTGATGATCGCGATGGCGATGGCGTGCCGTCCCGCACTCCTGATCGCCGACGAGCCGACGACGGCCCTCGACGTGACGATCCAGGCCCAGATCCTGGCGCTGATGAACGAGCTTCGACGCGAGCACGGCACGGCAATCATGTTGATCACGCACGACATGGGCGTCATCGCGCGCATGTCGACGCGCGTTGCGGTGATGTACGCCGGCGAAGTGGTCGAGGTCGGAGCCCTTCGCGACGTGCTCGGAGCGCCCGAGCATCCCTATACGCGCCTGCTGCTCGCCGCCATGCCGACTGCCCGCCGACGCATGGAACACCTGCCGGTGATCCCGGGCGTGATGCCCACACCCGGCGCGCTTCCGGCAGGCTGCCGTTTCAACCCGCGCTGCCCGGACGCGATCGCGATGTGTACGGTCGACGAGCCGTCACTGGCGCCGAGCCCGACCGGCCGTGCGGTACGCTGCTGGGTTGTTACCGGTGCATCGGACCGTCTCGAGGCCGTGTCGTGAGCGACGTGCTGAAGGTCAGCGGCCTCGGGCGGACGTTCGGCGGCGGCGTGCGTCCGCTCGTCGCGGTCGAGGATGTCAGCTTCGCGCTGGCCGAGGGAGAGACGCTGGGCATCGTCGGCGAGTCCGGCTGCGGCAAGAGCACGCTTGCCCGAATGATCCTGAAGCTTCTGCCCGCCACCGCCGGCCGCATCGAAATCGCGGGGCAGGATGTCACCGACCTCGACGAATTCCGCATGCGGCCGCTGCGCCGCCAGATCCAGGCCGTGTTCCAGGATCCCGTCTCCTCGCTCAATCCGCGCATGCGCGTGCGCGACATCGTCGCCGAACCGATGCGCGCGGCAGGCGTCGATGCCCGGGCGCGCGCAGCGCGGGTCGCCGAGATGCTGTCGATCGTCGGCATGCCGGCCGATGCCGGCGAACGCTATCCCCATGCCTTCTCGGGCGGGCAGCGCCAGCGCATCGCGATCGCGCGCGCGCTCGCGTCGAATCCGCGCATCGTCGTCTGCGACGAGGCGACGTCGGCGCTCGACGTGTCCGTGCAGGCGCAGGTGCTGAACCTGCTGCGCGACCTGCGCGCGCGGCTGGGTCTCAGCATGCTGTTCATCTCGCACAATCTTGGCGCGGTCCGGCACGTCGGCGACCGGGTTGCAGTAATGTATCTGGGCCGCATCGTCGAACTTGGCAGCGAAGCCGACATCTTCGAGCGGCCTGCCCATCCTTATACCCAGGCGCTGATCGCCGCCGTGCCCGAGCCGACGGCTGATTCCGTCGCCCCGCCGCCGCTGGCCGGCGAAATTCCGAGCGCGCGGGACCGGCCGACCGGATGCCACTTCCATCCGCGCTGCCCCAAGGCACAGGCGCGCTGCCGGGTCGAGGATGCCGCACTTGCCGAACGCCGCGCCAGCCATCTCGTCCGCTGCCATTTCCCGAACTGATGGAAACCCGATGCTGATCGAACGCACGCACTACTTCGCCAAACCCGGACGCGCCGAAGCCGTCCTCGCGACCCGCCGGCGGGCCTGCGCGGTGCGCCTGTCCATCGGCCTGCGTTCCGGGCGCGTCTTCGTGCGCGCCGAAGGCAGTACCGGCCGCGTGCCGGACGTGACGTGGGAATGCGATTTCCCGGACAGGGCCAGCCACGCCGCCGATCTGGCCGCCCGCGCGGCAAGCCCGGCGTTCGAGGCGGTCCGCAAGGAAATGGGGACAAACATCGAGGCGTTCGACCGCGTGGTCGTCGTCGAGGACGATGCACCGCTTGCCAGCGGCATCCGGCCGGTCGAACTGCACGGCCTGCCCATCGTGCCGCGCGAGGTGAAGTTCATGTCCGACGGGCGCGAACTTGCGGGCTATCTCTACCTTCCGCCCGGCAGCGGTCCTTTCCCCTGCCTGATCCGCAACCATGGCAGCGGCATCCAGCAGGGCACGCTCGACGTGAGCCGGCCCGAAGGTGCGGCCCTCCTGATGTCGTGGGGGATCGCGTCGTTCCTGCCGCACCGGCGCGGCTACGGGAATTCGCCCGGCCCCGGCTGGCGCGAGGAAGCGAGCGCGCCTTTCGGGACGCCCGAGTACGACGAGCAGGTCTCCACCCGCCTCGATCGCGAAAGTGCCGACGTGCTGGCGGCACTCGACTGTGTCGCCGCTATGCCGGAGATCCGAGCCGATCATATCGGCGTGATGGGCTCGTCCTTCGGCGGAACCAACACGCTGCTCGCCGCCTCGAAGACCGACCGCTTCAGCTGCGCGATCGACTTTGCCGGTGCCGCCATGAACTGGGACAACACACCGAAGTTGCGGGAACTGATGCTTGGTGCCGCGTCCCGCGTGAAGATGCCGCTCTTCCTGATCCAGGCCGAGAACGACTACAGCATCCGGCCGACCAAGGAACTTGCGGCATCGCTTGTTGGCAATGGGCGCGTTGTCTGGTCGAAGATCTACCCGCCCTACGGCTTCCTGCCGTGGGAAGGCCATCTGTTCGAAAGCACCGCCCAGCATATCTGGGCACCCGACATCCGCCGCTTCCTGGAGCTCTATCTATGACCGACATGCCCGGCGCCTGGATCGAGGATCTGACCTGGCCGGAAGTCGCCGCCCGGATCGAGCACGCGACCGTCCTGATCCCGATCGGTGCACGCGCGAAGGAGCATGGGCCGCATCTGCCCATGCAGACCGACTATCTCGTCGCGCGGGCGCTGTGCGACGGCGTCGCGAAGGAGCTTCCCGTCCTGGTCGCACCGGTCGTCGATTTTGGCTACTACCCCGCCTTCGTCGGATATCCGGGCAGCCAGCATCTGCGTCCGGAAACCTTCATCGCCGTCCTGCACGACATCATCGACGGGCTCATCCGGCACAAGGCCCGGCGCATCGCCATCGTCAACACGGGTGTGTCGACCGAAGGGCCGGTAACCGTCGCCGTCCGCGAGACGCTCGAAAAAAAAGGCGTTCGCATTCCAGTCGCCAATATCCGCGCGCTCGGAAGCGCCAATCGCGGCCTGATGCGCCAGAAGCTCGGCGGGCATGCCGACGAGATGGAGACATCGGTGGTCATGGCGATCGCACCCGAGCGCGTGCATCTCGACCGGGCGGTCGAGGACTACGGCAACATGCTGGATGAGCCCAGTACCGTGTTCTACGTGCCCTCGATCTTCCGCGACGATCCCGCCGGCGGCCCCGACCACAGCATATCCGGCGTACGCGGCGATCCGCGCGCCGCGAGTGCCGAAAAGGGCCGGACCGTTCTGGCAACGATGGTCGGCGAGCTTGTCGCGGGTCTCCGGGCGCTCGGCTCATGAGCGGATATGACGTCGTTGTCGTCGGCTATGGATTCGCAGGCGGAGTCGCGGCAATCGCCGCACACGATGCCGGCGCCCGCGTGCTGATCGTCGAGAAGGGCAACGTTCCCGGGGGCATCTCCGTGTGCTCGGCCGGCGGCCTGCGCATCGCCGTGAACGCGGACGAGGCGCTTGCCTATCTCGTCGCCACCAACGCGGGCACGACGCCGGAACCCGTGCTTGCCGAGCTGGCAAACGGGATGGTCGGCCTTGCCGATTTCGCGCGTACCCTGTGCGAACCCGTCGGCGCCAAGCTCGACGTGCGCCCTTCCCCTGCGAACTATCCGCTGCCCGGCTACCGCACGTTCGGCTTCGCCTATGTCGAGGAATTCCCGGACTTCGATCCGGCCCGGCGCTACCCGGACGTCCGCGGATCGCCGGCCGGCGCGCGCATTTTCGAAGTCGTGCGCCGCAACGTCGAACGGCGCGGCATCGAGGTGCGGCTGGGCACGCCGGCCGAACGGCTCATCCTGGACGGGGGCGCTGCGACCGGCATCGTCGCCAGCGGGAAGTCCGTTCCTGCGCGACGCGTGATCCTCGCATGCGGCGGGTTCGAAGCGGACCCGGCCCTGCAGCTTCAGTATTGGGCGCTGAAGCCGGTGCTGTCGGCTGCGGTCGCATTCAACACGGGCGACGGAATCCGCATGGGACAAGCCGCAGGCGCGCAGCTCTGGCACATGTGGCACTATCATGGCTCGTACGGCTTCCGGCATCCCGATCCGGCGTATCCGTTCGGCGTGCGCGTCAAGCGGCTGCCCGACTGGAACCCTGCGGACGGTCTACGGGAGGACATCGCGATGACGTGGATCCTCGTCGACCGCGACGGACGGCGTTTCATGAACGAGTACGATCCCTACATGCAGGATACCGGGCATCGCGCCCTCGAGCATTTCGATCCGATACGACAGTGCTTCCCGCGCGTCCCGTCCCTGATGCTGCTCGATGCAAAGGGGCGCGAGCGCTATCCGCTGAGCGCGCCGACCTGGAACGACGCGGGTGTGGCCGCCAGGTATCGCGACAGCACGCCGCGCGAGTTCGATGCCCGCATCCTGACGCAGGCCGACACGATTGGTGAAATCGCTGCAAAGTTCGGGATCGAGCCGGCCGCACTCGAGCGGACCGTCGCGGAGTGGAACGCCGCGTGTGCCGCCGGCAGCGACGACGTCCACGGCCGCCCTCCCGGCAGCATGGTGCCTGTCGCCACGCCGCCCTACTCGGCGGCTGCCGTCTGGCCGGTCGTCTCGAACACGCAAGGCGGCCTTGCGCACGACAGACACCAGCGCGTGCTCGATGCATTCGGCCAACCGGTTCCGAATCTCTACGTGGCCGGCGAGCTGGGAAGCGTCTTCGGCCATCTCTACATGTCGGGCGGGAACATCGCGGAAAGCTTCGTCGGCGGACGGATCGCCGGACGCCAGGCGGCAGCCGCATAACGGAGAACACGATGCCCATTCCATCCCGCAATCTCGGCCGCTGCTTCGATGCCTCGGTGGCACCCGACAAGATCGCACTGATCGACCTTGCCGACTGGAACGCGCCGCGCGAGATGTCCTATTCCGATTTCGATCGCGCATGCGATGCCGTGGCCCGCGGGCTCGTCGCGCACGGCTTCGCGCGCGGCGATGCGATCGGGATCATGTCGCTGAACCGGCTCGAACTCCTCCACGCCTATTTCGGCATCATGCGCGCCGGCATGGTCGCTGTCCCGATTTCATTCAAGCTCGCGCGGGAGACCGTCGACCATATCGTCGCCGATGCCGGTCTTCGCGCGTTGTTCTACGACCGCGAGCGCGCGACGCTGCGACCGGCCGGACTGCCCGGCTTCGGCTTCGACGACGGCAGCTATGGCGCACTCCTTGATCCCGGCCCATTCGTCACCATGGAGCCGGATCCGCGCGAGCTGGCGATGATCCTCTATACCTCGGGTTCGACGGGCATGCCAAAGGGCGTGCTCCTCTCCCACGACTCGCAGCGCTGGTCGCTCGAGACTTCGGCCAAGCTCTATGGCGACCGTTCGCATCACCGCTATATCGTCGGCGCGCCCATGTTCCACATGAACGCGACGATCAGCATCAAGGGTGCCCTTGCCGCAGGTTCGAGCATCGTCCTGCTGCCGGCATTCGATGCCAAGCTCTATGCACGGGCGATCGAGCGGTTCGCGGTGACATGGCTGACGTCGGTGCCGACGATGCTGGCGCTTGTCGCACGCGAGCGCGACTTGATCGGCGGCCTGGACTTCTCGTCGGTTACCAACGTCACGATGGGCTCCGCTCCGCTCACCCAGGCCCTCATCGACAGGGTCCAGTCGATCTTCCCCAAGGCGCTGATCAACAACAGTTACGGCACGACCGAAGCGGGGCCTGCACCCTTCGGAATCCATCCGGCCGGCATCCCGCGCCCGCCGCTGGCCTGCGGCTATCCGGTTCCGGGCAGCGAGGCCGAGCTGCGCGAGGGCCTCGGACCCGACGAGGGCGTGCTCTACATGCGCAGCCCGATGATGATGGAGGGCTACAAGAACCTTCCCGCGAAGACCGCCGAAGTCCTGCGCGACGGATGGTACAGGTCGGGTGACATCTTCCGGCGCGACGCAGACGGGTTCTTCTATTTCGTCGGGCGTGCGGACGACATGTTCGTCGTCGGCGGAGAGAATGTCTGGCCGGGCGAGGTCGAACGCCTGCTCGAGCGGATGCCGGGCATCCATCAGGCCTGCGTCGTGCCCGTTCCCGACGACATCAAGGGGACAATCCCCTTCGCGTTCGTGGTCCGCACGCCCGGCACGGCCACATCCGAGCAGGACGTCAAGTCGTTCGCTCTTGCCAACGGGCCGGCTTTCGCCCATCCCCGGTTCGTCAGCTTCCGAGACGAAATACCTCTGGCGGCCACGAACAAGCCGGACCGAAAGCGGCTTGCGCTCGAGGCGGCGGAGCTGTCGAAGGGCAAGCGTCCGGGCCTGTGAGGAGTTCGAGCATGCCGATCCGCTTCGATGTCGATGGTCCCTATGCCGACACAGGCTTCGCGAGACGTCTGGCTGCGGCGGTCGATCGCGTCGCGGCGCCCGACAGCTACGGCGAAGGGCCGCTCATCCGCGCGTGCGAAGCCGCACTCGCACGACTTCTCGGCAAGGAGCGCGCCATCCTCTTTCCGACCGGAACACTCGCAAACATGATCGCGCTCGACAGGCTCTGCGGTCCGCGTGCCAGGCGCGTGCTCGTCCACCCCGACAGCCACGTGATGAACGACACGGGCGATTCGCTCGCCGCCGTCATGGGTCTGACCGCTGTCGTGGCCGGGGCCACGGGCGCCGGTTTTGCCGGCCAGGCGGTGCGCGATTCTGCTGCGAACGCCCGGACGGGCAAGGTCGCCCAGTCGCTGGGTGCGATCTGCATCGAAACGCCTGTCCGCCGCCGCCGGAACGAGGCGTTCCCGCCCGATCTCCTCGCCGACACGATCGCAACGGCGCGAGGGCTCGGGATCGGCCTGCATCTGGACGGCGCGCGACTGCCGATCGCCGCGGCGGCAGCCGGCCGGACAATGGCGGAATTCTCGGCCGACTACGACACGGTTTACCTATCGCTCTGGAAGATGTTCGGCCTGCCGTTCGGCGCCGTTCTCGCAGGGCCGGCCGAGTTGCTCGACGGCGTCGAACACGATCGCCGCCGCCACGGCGGCGCCCTGCCCCAATTCTGGCCGATCGCCGCGGTCGTACTGGCCGAGATCGACCGGCTCGAACTCGACTGGCGGCGCAGTCTGGAGTGGCGCGATGCATTCGCGCGGTCGCTCGCAATGACCGATGGTCCGACCTTGGTATCCATTGGAGAGGTGCCGACAAACTGCGTCTGGCTAAAGCCGAAGTCCGGTGTCGCGACGTTCAAGGCGAAAGCACGCGATTCAGGCATCGTATTCGGTGACGTCGACGGCGATCGCCTCTTGGTTCGCGTGAACCCCACGCTTCTCGGAGAAGCACCCGCCGAAGTCGCCGGAAAACTCTGCGAGTTGGACTCGCTCTCCCCTTGATGCTTCTTGTGGAAGTCGCGAAACCACCGGACCGGTCTCCCGACGGCGGGCTTCTGTGATGGTCGGAGAGGAAGGAAGCGAACCCGCGATCAGGTGCCAAGACCTGCCAGCAATTCTATTGCGCGTTCTTCGCCAGATGGGCTGCCCATTGTCCGGCAAGCCTGCCCAGACCAATCGCCGTCAGAAGTCCGTTGCCCGACAGGTATCCCGCCACGGTCGGACCGGAAACGCCGCACGCAACTCCCCCTGCGGCGAAGACATTGGGCAGCGTACTGCTGTCCGCTCGTACGACTCTGGCCTTGCCGTCGACAACCAGCCCGCCTTGAGTATGAAATAGCGCGCCAGTGACGCGTACGCCGAAATAAGGAGGCATGATGGCGGGCTTGCCCGTGAAGGATCGGCCGAAGGGATCCTGCATATTTCCTGCGGCCAATTCCTGGCAATCGCAAAGCGTCGAGGCGAGCGCCGCCTCCGGCAGTCCGAGCCAGCCTGCCAGCGTAGCCGCGTCGGGCGCGTGGCGCACGGCGCCCGATGCGACTGCATTCCGATAGTCTTCGAACTGAAGTGCAATCTCGTGGCATCGCCGGTCGTAGATATTGAACGCGATGCCGCCGGGCTGGCGCAATACCGCGACCGATTGCTCCGAATAGCCCTGGTGTTCATCGGAGAAACGGCGCCCTTCGATGTTCACCTGGATCCCGCCCTCCATCATCGTGGCCCAGGTGATCAGGATGCCATGCGGCGAAGCAACCGAGCCGTGCCCCTGATAGGCACCCATGTGCCGCAGTGAGGCTCCGAGTTCTTCGCCCCAGCGAATTCCATCACCGACATTGCCGGCATGGCCGAAAAACAGCGCGTCCGCCATCTCGGGGATGAAGCGGGCGATCATTGCCGGATCGCCGCCGAACCCGTTGCAGGCGAGCACCAGCGCGTCGCAGCCGATGTCCTCGGTCGTCGAATCGGGCCGCTCGACACGTACGCCCGCCACGCGTCCGGCATCGGCATAGAGCGACACGACGCGCGCCCCGGTCAGCGTGTCCGCACCGGCGCGCGCGGCCGCCTGGATGAGGAAATCCATCAGCTCGGCACCGGTGCGCTTTGGCGTGCCGTGCATGCGCAGCACGCTGTGCCCGGGATAGAGGAAACCCTCGACCAGCTCGAAAGGGATGGCGTGCCGTCCGGCAAGCCAGTCGACGGTCGGGCCGATGGACCGGGCAAGCGTTCCGACCAGATCGGGGTCGGCTTTGCCGTGGGACTTCTTGAGTATGTCGGCGGCGAACCTCTCCGGACTGTCGGCCACGTCGTGTTTCGTCTGCATCGACGTGCCCGCAGCAGGTACGAGCCCCGACGAAAGCGCGGTCGAGCCGCGCGGCAGCGCATCGCGCTCCAGCATTGCGCAGTCGATGCCCGCATCCCGGCAGGCGAGGGCCGCGACATGCCCCGCCGCCCCGGCGCCCACTATCAGCACGGGCAGGTGCGCGCCGAACGATGCAGCTGCGGCGGGAAGGACACTCACAGCCCGGCCGCGAACTCGGCGCAGGTCGCAATCGGCGAGATGGCGCCCAGTGAGGCGATCGCGGTGTCGTGGACGTCGCGCCTGAACGCTGCACAGCCGTCGGACAGAAGCACGGTCTGGAACTCGCGCACATGCGCGTCGCGCAGCGTGCTGGCGACCCCGCCGTTGGTGACGATGCCGCACACGGCCAGCGTCTCGATCCCGGCCTTGCGCAACACCCACTCGAGCCGCGTCATGTAGAACGCCGAATACGCCACCTTCTCGACCGAAAGGTCGGCAGGCTTCAGAAGGTCGACCAAACCGTGCCCCCAACTGCCGGGCGCGAAGTCGCCCTTGGTGAGGAAAGGCCGCAGCTTCTTCAGATGCGGGCTTACGAACGGCTCGCCGTCCTTGCCGGGCACGAGAGTGAAATGCGTCGACACGATCCAGCCGCCTCTGGCGCGCACCGCATCGGCCGCCTGCTTGACGCGCGCGGGGACCGCGGCGATGTCGGCGCTGGTCTGGCCCGCACGTCCGTAGGCGCCCTTGGGGTCAAGGAAGTCGTTCTGCAGGTCGCAGATCAGCAGGGCCGTCTTCTCGGGATCGGTCATTTGCGGCTCACGATGAGGTTGCCGAAACGGTCGACGCACCCGACGAGATCAGGCTCGACAACCGTAGTGGCGTCGGGCTGTTCGAGGATCGCCGGACCCGCGATGCGCGCGTCGACGGGCAGTGCCAGCCGGTCGTAGATCGCCGTTTCCCGCCAGCCGCCGTCGAACCACACCTGACGGGTCCCCGTTCGCGCGGCCTCGATGCTGCCGCCGACAGGGGCGAGGCGCGCGAGGTCGATCTTCGGGCGCCGGCCGATAACGGCTACCTTTAGCGTCAGCACGCGCGCCGGGATGCCGTCGAGCAGGCGGCCGAACGCGGCAACATAGGCCGCCTCGAAGGCGGCACGGATCGACGCGGCATCGGGCTCGATGGTCGGAAGCGGGACGGCGATGGTATGGGTCTGGCCGATATAGCTCATGTCGAGTTCGACCGAGGTATCGACGGCCTCGAGCTTTACACCGGCCTGCGCCACGAGCCTCGTTCCCTCTGCCGCACTTGCCTTGATGGCGGCACCCAGTGCAGCCGTGTCGAGCCCCTCGAGCGGTCGGTTAACCGTGCGCACGAAGTCGTGCCGCATATCGGCGATGACGCAGCCCAGCGCCGACGTGACGCCCGGAAAACGCGGCACGAGCGTGGAGCCGAGCCCCGTCTCCTTCATCAGGGCACCGGCATGCAGGGCGCCTGCCCCGCCGAACGGCATCAGGGCGAAGCGCTTGGGCTCGTGCCCGCGTTCGATGGAAACGAGACGCAATGCCCCCGCCATCCGGCTGTTGGCCACGCGGACGATCGCTTCGGCCGCCACCAGCGTATCGAGACCCAACGGCTTGCCGACATGCTCGTCGATCGCCTTTTTCGCCGCCTCGACGTCCAGTGTCGCGATCTTGCCGCCGATTGGACGGCTCGCGTTGATGCGGCCCATCGCGACGTTGGCGTCGGTGACGGTCGGGCGCGTGGCACCGCGGCCATAGCACACGGGACCAGGATCGGACCCGGCACTTTCCGGGCCGATCTGCAACAGGCCGCCGCGGTCGACCCACGCGATCGAACCGCCGCCGGCCCCGATGGTCGTGATCTCGATCATCGGCGTGCGCACGACCATGCCGAACTCGATCGTCGTCTGGGCGGCAAGAGCAGCCCTGCCACCGGCGATCAACGCCACGTCGAACGACGTCCCGCCCATATCGCCGGTCAGCACGTCCGGATAGCCGGCGCTGGCCGCGATATGCGCGGCCGCGATCACGCCGGCGGCGGGACCCGACAAGGCCGTTCGCACCGGCAGGCGGGCCGCCGTTTCGACCGACATGACGCCGCCGTTCGACTGCACGATCAGCAACTCGCCGCCCGCCCCCGCCTTGCGCAGCCGCTCGTCGAGGCGCGACAGGTACGAGGCGACGACGGGCTGCAGGTAGGCGTTCAGCGAGGCCGTCGACGCGCGCTCGAACTCGCGGATCTCGGGAAGGATCTCGTGACTCGCGGTCACGTAGGGATTGGGCCACTCGGCGCGCAGGACCGCGAGTGCCGCCCTCTCGTTGGCGTCGTTGGCATAGGAGTTGATGAAGACGATGGCAACGGCCTCGGCTCCGCTGCGGCGCAAATCTACCGCGGCCGCCTTGACCGCCGCGAGATCGACCTTCGTTTGGACCGTGCCGTCGGCAAGCGTGCGTTCCGGCACTTCCAGACGCAGATCGCGCGGGATCGCCGGCACGAACTCGCCCCACAGGCCCCAGGTCTGGCGCCGGTCGCGCCTGCGCATCTCCAGCACGTCGCGGAAGCCGGCAGTCATGATCACGCCAGTGCGGGCCCCCTTGCGTTCGAGCAGCGCGTTGGTGCCTACGGTCGTCCCGTGGACGACGGCCGCAAGCTTCGAGAAATCCGGTTCGCCCGCCGCAATCCCCTCGATGAAACCGACCGACTGGTCGCCCCGCGTCGAGGGCACCTTGCGCGTGCGCGCCTCGCCGGTCTTCTCGTCGTAAAAGAAAAGATCGGTAAACGTGCCGCCGACGTCCACGCCGACGACGGTGCTGCGCCCGCTCATCGCCCACCGCCCTTCGTCGTGTAGCCGAGTGCCAGGTCGCGTTCCAGCAGCTCGCGCGGCCTTTCGCCGGCCTGGCCGTAGCCGCCGCCGCCCGGCGTCTCCAGACGCAGACGTTCGCCGCGCCGGATTTTCAGTCCCACCATCTTGGAAGCCATCGGCGGCACGCTGCCATCCGGGCACACGAAACGGTTCAGCGCCGCATCGCCGCCGCCGACCACGCCCTTGGGAGCGTGGCGGCCGCGCTCACCGAACAGGAATACGTCGGCGGACTCTTCCAGAAGTTCGAGCTCGTAGATCGCCCCCAGCCCGCCGCGATGTCGGCCGACCCCACCGCTGTCGGGCCGAAGCGCCCATTGGGTGAACATCACAGGATAGGCGGCTTCGAGGATCTCGACGGGCGGGATTGTGGCGGTCGAGATCGGCGCATTGCCGTGGTTGAGACCGTCGCTTGCGGGGCTGCCGCCGAGCCCGCCGCCGAAGAACGAGAACATCACCCAGCGCCGCCCGTCCTTCCGGTGGCCGGCAAGCGACAGCGCGTTGATCGTGCCGTAGGCGCAGCCGTTGACGAGCTGTGGTGCCGCCTTCGCCAGCGCCTGGAACACCACGTCGATGACGCGCAAGATCGTCTCGGTATAGCCACCCACGGGCTTGGGCGCCCGCGCCGACAGGATCGAGGGTTCCGGGATCACGAAAGCGATGGGTTCGAGGCAGCCTGCATTGGCCGGCACATCCTGGAATACATGCTTGAGCGCCACGTAGCACGACGCGATCGCCGTCGAGCGCGCGATGTTGACCGGCCCCGCGCAGGCGGGCGCGGTACGCGAGAAATCGAGCGTGAGCGTGTCGCCCCGGACGGTGATGTCGAGAGCGATCTTCAGCGGCACATCGGCAATGCCGTCATTGTCGAGCCAGTCTTCGGCGGAATAGGTGCCGTCGGGCAGTTCAGCAATGCACGCACGCATCAGCTTGGCTGCACGTGCGCGCAACTCGCCAAGAGCGCCCGTCACCGTGCCGGCGCCGTACTCGCCCAGCAAGTCGTCCATGCGACGGACGCCGAGGGAAAGCGCATTGAGCTGGCCGTTGAGATCGCCGTAAAGCGACATCGGCAGGCGGCTGTTGCACTTGAGGATGTCGACGATGTCCTGGCTGAGCCTGCCGGCCGCGACGAGCTTTACCGGCGGGATATGCATTCCCTCCTGGAAGCTTTCGGTCGCCGCCGGATTGTAATTTCCGGGCACGTTGCCGCCCACGTCATGCCAGTGGCCGACCGAAGCAAGCCAGCAGAACAGCGCGCCGTCGCGGAAATAGGGGCGCACGAGCTTGAAATCCGAAAGGTGCGTGCCGCCGTCGTAGGGATCGTTGAACAGGAACACGTCGCCGTCCTGCAGCCCGCCGTCGCGATTCACCTTGTCGATCACCGCGCGCACCGCGAAGGCCATCACGCCTACGAAGATCGGCAGGCCCGACTTGCCCTGTACGAGCGTATCGCCGGACGCGGCGTCGTAGAGGCCGTGCGAGGCGTCATGCGCCTCGGCGATTATCGGATTGAAGGCCGAGCGGAAGAGCGTCGCGTCCATCTCGTCGGCGATCTGTTCTAGGCGTCCCTTCAGAACGGCCAGCGTAACGGGGTCGATGGGCATCGTGTCGTCGTTCCTCAACTGTCGTAGCGTCTGGCGTTCGCAAGGATCGTATCGGTCCCCAGCACGTCGTTGATGCCGGCAAAGTCGAGCATCCGCTCGCGCATGCCGGCGGTCGTTCCTTCGGCCTTCAGCATGCGGAAATAGCTGTCGAGTGCATGTCCGACCGCGCGCGCCGTCCCGCCCGGGAAGATCGCGATGCGGAAACCCAGCCGCTCCAGCTCGGCCGCCGGCAGGAGCGGCGTACGCCCGCCCTCGACCATGTTCGCCAGTACCGGGATGCGTCCGCCAAAGCGCCTGCCGACTTCGGCCAGCGACGCAGAGTCGGGCGGCGCTTCGACGAACAGCACGTCGGCCCCGGCGGCCACATAGGCGTCGGCGCGGTCGAGCGCCCGGGCGAAACCTTCGACCGCGATCGCGTCGGTGCGCGCGACGATCAGCGTATCGGCCGACCGACGCGCGTCCAGTGCCGCCTTGATCTTGCCGACCATCTCGCCCGTCGCGATCACGGCCTTGTCCTTCAGGTGTCCGCAGCGCTTGGGCGTGACCTGGTCCTCGATCTGAAGCGCGTTGGCCCCGTTGCGCTCGAAATGGCGCACGGTACGTTGCACGTTGGCCGCGTTGCCGAAGCCGGTGTCGATGTCGACGATCAGCGGGATCGTCGCGCGCTCGCGGATCGCGGCCAGCGTGTCGGCGGCTTCCGTTGCAGTTACGAGACCGATGTCCGGCAACGCGAAACGTCCGTAGCAGATCGACGCTCCCGACAGGTACGCGGCCTCGAACCCCGCGCGTTCGGCGAAAAGGGTCGTGAAACCGTCGTAGACGCCAGGGGCGACGAGGATGCGGCTTTCCTTCAGGCGATCGAGCAGCTTCACGACGCCCTCGCTTTCAGCTTCTTTTCCAGGTGCGCGATCAGTCCGCCGTCGCGCAGCATGGCCATCAGGTGCATCGGGATGGGTTCGCAGGAAAGTGTCCGTCCCTGCGTGCGGTTCTCGACGCGGCCAGTCGCGGGATCGGCATCCAGCACGTCGCCCCTGGCGATCGTCCCGGCATCCGGGCACACCAGCGGAGCGAGACCGAGATTGACGGCGTTGCGGAAAAACAGGCCCGCGAAGGATTTCGCGACGACAACCGAAACGCCGTGGTGGCGCAGCGCCATGACCGCCTGCTCGCGCGACGATCCCATGCCGAAATTCTCCCCACCGACAACGACGTCGCCAGGGCGCACGTCGCGTACGAACGCCGGATCGAGGGCCGACAGACAGTGCTTCGCCAGATCCTCGATCGCGAATTTCATGAACATGCCGGGCGCAAGCATGTCGGTATCGACATTGTCGCCGTAGACAAAGGCGCGCCCGCTCATGACAGGATCTCGCGCGGATCGACGATTTCGCCCGCAACGGCGGCGGCCGCGACCGAATAGGGCGAACCCAGATAGACGAGCGAGCCCGCATGCCCCATGCGGCCCTTGAAGTTGCGCGCGGTCGAGGAAAGACAAACTTCCTTTTCCGCCAGTACGCCCGCGCCGTAGCCGGCGCATGCACCGCAGCCCGTGGGCAGCAGGATGGCACCCGCCTCCATCAGGATCGCGAGCGTACCGTCGGACGCGGCCTGTGTCGTCATGCGCTGCGACGCCGGCGCGACAAGCAGGCGCGTGGAGGCGGCCACCTTGCGGCCTTTCAGGATCGACGCGGCCATGTGCAGGTCCTCAAGTTTGGCACCCGTGCAGGCCCCGATATAGCACTGGTCGATCCTCATGCCCTTATGCAGGTCGACCGCATCGGAATTGTCGGGCGAGTGCGGTGCGGCGATCTGCGGGGCGAGCGCGCTGGCGTCCAGATCCCAGACCTTCGCATAGGCCGCATCGTCGTCCGAACGCCAGCGGATCGCCTCGGCGTCGGAAAGATCGACGCCGACCGACTTCAGGAACGCCTGTGTCGTCGCATCGGGGGCGATCACGCCGGTCTGGGCACCCAGCTCGGCCGACATGTTGGCGAGCACCATGCGCTCGACCATCGGCAGCGCCGCGACGGCGGGCCCTGCATACTCGACCGCGTCGTAACGCACGGTGCCCAGCCCCATCACCCGGCAAAGGCGCAGCATCATGTCCTTGGCCGACACTCCCTTGCCCAACCGCCCGGTCCAGCGCACTAGATGCGTGCGCGGCGTCCTGACCCAGATCTCGCCAGTCGCCAGCACGCCCGCCATCTCGGTCGCCCCGATGCCGAACATGAACGTGCCGAAGGCTCCGCCGGTCGGCGAATGCGAATCCCCGCCCACGCAGAACATGCCGGGGCGCAGATAGCCCCGCTCGGGCAGGATCACGTGGCAGATGCCCTGCATGTCGTGGAAGCGCTCCACGCCGTTGGCCTTGGCCCACTTGCGCGTCGTGTCGAGGATGGCAGCGCTCTCGGCATCCACCGCGGGCACATAGTGGTCCGACACGAGCACGATACGCGAGGGGTCCCACACGCCCACGCCGAGACGCTCGAGCATGGGCTTCACGCGCCGCGGCCCGCTGGAATCGTGCATCATCGCGAGATCGACGCGGCACGTGACGATCTCGCCCGGCACCACGCGCGGCACGCCCGCGGAATTCGCGATGATCTTCTCGACAAGCGTGACTCCGCCCATGGCTCACATCCCCAGATAGGCTTTGCGCAACTGCGGATCGTCGGCAAGGTCCGTGGCGCTGCCAGACAGCACGATCCGGCCGTTCTCCATCACGTAGGCGCGGTTCGCCAGTGCCAGCGATTGCACGACATTCTGCTCGACCAGAAGGATTGCGAGCCCCTCTTCGTTGAGCCGGCGCACGAGGGCGAACATCTCCTCGACCAGCAGCGGCGACAGGCCGAGCGAGGGCTCGTCGAGCACCAGCAGACGCGGCTCGCCCATCATGCCGCGGCCGATCGCCAGCATCTGCTGCTCGCCGCCCGACAGCGTGCCAGCCGCCTGCCTGAAGCGTTCGCGCAGGCGCGGGAAGACCGCGACAACGCGCTCGAGGTTGCGCGCACGGTTCGCCTGGCCCCGGCGGTAGCCGCCGAGTTCCAGGTTCTCGCGCACCGACAGGTTCGGGAAAACGCGCCGCCCTTCCGGCACCTGGATCAGGCCGCGGGCCACGACGAGGGCCGGGTCCATGCCGGTCGTGTCCTCGCCATCGAACTCGACGCGGCCCGCGCGCGGCCGGTAGAGACCCGAGACATTGTTGTTGAAGGTCGATTTTCCAGCCCCGTTCGAGCCGAGAAGCGCCACGATCTCGCCCGCCTGCACGTCAAGATCGACGCCGTGAAGCACCGGCACCGGCCCGTAGCCGGCCGCAAGGCCTGACACCCGGAGAAGGGCCGTCATGCGCCCGCCCCCGCAAGACGGTCGGCGGCAGCCCCATAGCCGAGATAGGCTTCGATCACATCGGGGCGGGCCGCCACGTCCTGCGGCATCCCCTCGGCGATCATGCTGCCCTGGTTGAGCACGTAGACGCGCTCGGAAAGCTGCATCACCGCGCGCATCACGTGCTCGATCAGCAGCACCGTCGTGCCGGCATCGCGTATCGCGCGGATCATCGGCACGATCTCGTCGATCTCGGTGGGGTTGAGGCCGGCCATCACCTCGTCGAGCAGCACGAGCTTGGGGCACGTGGCGAGCGCGCGCGCCACCTCCAGCCGCTTGCGGCCCGCGACGGTCAGGGCCGATGCCGGCTTGTCCAGCATCGCTCCCATGCCGAGGCGGGTGGCGACCTCGCCGGCGAGCGCCAGCGCTTCCCTGCGGTCGCCCACGCGCAGATGGGCACCGACCGCGACGTTCTCGCGCACCGTCAGCGCGCCGAACGGCTGCACGATCTGGAACGTGCGAACCATGCCGCGCGCGGCCACGCGGTGCGGCGCCTGGCCCGTGACGTCGACGCCGTCGAACACGACGCGGCCGGCATCCGGCCTGTGGAAACCCGACAGCAGAGCGAACAACGTCGTTTTGCCGGCACCGTTCGGCCCGATCAGCGCGACGATCGAGCCGGCATCCACGCGCAGGCTCGCGTCCGAGACCGCGAGCAGCCCGCCGAAGCGCTTGGTAAGGCCTGTCGCCTCAAGCATCGCGTCGGCTCCAGCGCCGCACGAGACCGATGAGGCCGTCCGGAAGGTAGCGGACCATCAGCACGAGCAGCACGCCGTAGAAGACGAGATGGATGCCCGGTGCGTCGCCCATCACGCGGCGGGCAAGCTCGGACGCGGCATGCAGCACCGCCGAGCCCAGCAACGGCCCGAACACGGTGCCGAGCCCGCCGATGATCGGGACCAGCAGGATCTCGACCGACACGCCCGGTCCGTAGGCGATCGTCGGATCGACATAGAGATAGAACTGCGCGTAGAGCACGCCGCCCATGCCGGTCATGGCGCCCGAAATGACGATCGCCTTGAGCTTGACCGCGAAGGCGTCGACGCCGAGCGCGGCGGCGGCGGCCTCGTTCTCGCGGATCGCCATCAGTTGCGCGCCGAGACGGGAATTCTCGAGCTTCCAGGCAAGTGCAAGCGACGCGAGCACCAGTCCCACCAGCAGGTAGTAGAAGCCGACATAGTCGGGTTGGAACGCCCGCCAGCCCGGCGCCAGCGGGATGAAGGCCCCGGTCCCGCCGCCGGTGAAGTCGGCGGCGTTGGCAAGGATGCGGAAGACCTCCGCGAAGGCGAGCGTGACGAGCGCGAAGTAAGAGCCGCGCAACCCGTAGCGGAACGAAAGAAAACCCGCGAACCCGCCGACGGCCGCACCGGCTGCCGCCCCGAAGACGAGCCCAAGCCACGGGTTCGTACCCAGAAGCGTCTGCATCAGCACGGCGGCGTACGCCCCCGTCCCGAAAAACAGCGCATGGCCGAACGAGAACTGCCCGGCATATCCGCCTAGCACGTTCCACGCCTGTCCCATGAAGGCGAACAGCAGCGTGGTGACAACGAACTTGACCCAGAATCCGCTGTCCGTGACCAGCGGGAAGCACAACACCGCCAGCAGGATCGCGACGAGCAGGGCGTTGCGCATCGCTGCGTTCATGCGAGGCGGCTCCCGAACAGGCCGGTGGGCCGGAACATCAGCAGCGCGATGAAAATCAGGAAGATGCCAAGCTGGCCGAACTGCTGGCCCAGAAAAAGCCCGCTCAGCGATTCGGTCACGCCGATGACGAGCCCGCCGACCAGCGCCCCCGCGAACGATCCCATCCCGCCCATCACCACGACCGTGAAGGCGACGAGCACGAACACGTTGCCTACGCCGGGACTGACATAGAAAGACGGCAGCAACAGGCACGCGGCCGCGCCCAGTACCGCCGTGCCGATGCCGAAGCTCATCGCGAAGATATGGTCCACATCGATCCCTACGAGGCGTGCCCCCTGGCGCTCACGGGCGACCGCGCGGATCGCACGCCCCAGATCGGTGCGTTCGATCAGCCACCACAGGGCGCCGGCAACGGCGAGGGCCGCCACGAACCCGATCGCTCGCGGATAGGGTACGAGGGCAAGGCCGATATCCAGCATCTCGTAGGTGATCGGCGTCTCGACGGTACGTGTGTCGGCCCGAAAGAAATAGAGCGCAAGGTTCTCGATCACGATGGCGATGCCCAACGTGACGAGGAGAACATTCTGGTCCTTGCCGTGGCTCGCCCGGCCGATGACGAACCGCTGCAGCGCATAGCCGGCCGCGAAAAACGCCGGGACGAGCACCGGGATCGCCAGATACGGATCGACGCCGAGCGCGTCCTTCATGAAGAAGGCGCCGTAGAGGGCGGCCATCAGCAGGCTGCCGTGCGCGAAGTTGATGATGTGCAGCACGCCATAGATGAGTGTGAGTCCGAGCGCCACGAGCGCATAGACGGCACCCAGCGTAAGCCCGTTCACGACGGACGGCAGCAAGATCGAAAGTTCGAGCATCGCAAGTGGCCGGGGCGGCCGCTGCCGGCCGCCCCGCCCTTCTCAGGCCCGGCGCTCCGGGATCGGGTAGACGACGTTGCCTGCCGCGAACTCCAGCGGATAGATGAGCTTGATGTCCTTCTGGAGCACCTGCGTCACCACCGGCCGCGCACCCGTGTTCTGGCCGTTGACGAACCTTGTCGGGCCGTAGGGCATGATGTGGTCGGTGAATGTCGAGGACGACAGTGCGGCCGTGACCGCCGCGCGGTTGGCGCTGCCCGCACGTTCGATCGCGTCGGCCAGCAACAGCATGCACGAATAGGCCAGGAACACCTCGTAGGTGAAGAAGAGGTTCATCTTCTCCACGCGTTCCTTGAGCGTCCACGACGCCTGCTTGCGCGGATCGAACCAGTGATTGCAGTCCATCACATATTCGGCGGCCTGCGGGAACTCCTTCACGAAGCGGTACGACGAGGCGCCACCGCCGAGGATCGAGTAGATGCCCTTGGCCTGGACGCGGTTCTGCTGGAGGGCGCGCGCGAACAGCACGTATTCGTCGTAGTAGTTCGACGGGATGATCAGGTCGGGCCTGCGCGCCTGAACGCGGAGCACGATGTTCGAGAAGTCGCGCGTCGGGTTCGCGTGGCGGATCGTCTCGACCACTTCGAAGCCGAGACCGGGCAGGCGCTGGTTGAGCGCTGTCGCCATGCCGGATCCGAAGGCGGACTCTTCGTGGATGATCATTACGGTCTTTGCGGGCTTGCCTGCCTGGTCGTTGATGCGCACGAGATTCTCGAGCGCCACGTCAACGATGGTGCCGAGGCCGGGGCCGAATCGGAACGTATTGGCAAGGTTGCGCTGGACGATCTGGTCGACAACTCCCACATCGACGATGTGCGGCAGGTTGTGGCGGGCAGCGGCCTGCGTGGTGGCGAGTGCTATGCCCGACGCGAACGGGCCGACGATCGCGACGACGCCGGCTTCGTGCAGCTTGTCGACCTCGGCTGCACCCACATCGGGGCGCGATTGGGCATCGGCAAGGACGGCTTCGAGACGAGCCCCGCCCATCGACTTGATGCCGCCGCGGCGGTTGATGTCCTCGATCGCGAGGATCGCACCCTGGCGGGCCTGGTTGCCCGAGAAGGCGACGGCGCCCGTCACCGGATGGAGCACGCCGACCTTGATGGCGGCGGGCTGCGCCTTCAGGATCGCGGGTGCACCAAGCGTGCCGAGCACGGTCCCGGCGGCGGCGCCGGCGAGGATCGTGCGGCGGTTGGGCTGGTTCGACTGCTTTTGCATATTGCTGGCCTCCTGGTTTGACGGATCGGTTGTCAGGCGTGCGACCACATGCGCGTGGCCGGCCCGCGCACACGCGCGAGCTTGGTCCGGTACTGGTAGCGGTCGGGACGATAGAGGATTGCGATGTGCTCGACGGCACGGCCGCGCTGGTCGTAAACCGTCCGCACGACGGAAAGGAGCGGCGATCCGAGAGGCACCTCGAGCACCTTCGCCACTGCCGGTTCGGCAAGAACGGCGGAGACGGTCTGATCGGCGGATCCGATCAAGCAGCCGGCTTTCTCGAGCA
>JBIKWI010000089.1:0-13925 GCA_044356395.1 Tagaea sp.
CGGAGCCCGGCGAGTTTCGCGTGCTCGAGATGATCCGAAGCTGGCAGGACAGGCACGGCATCGCCGTGTCGATCCGCGACGACGACCGGTTCTTCTGTTCACGCGCCGGGTTCGCCCAATGGGTGAATGGCCGCACTTCGCCGCGCATGGAGTACTTCTACAGGGACATGCGCCGCCGCAGCGGCTATCTCATGCAAGGCGATGCGCCGGTCGGCGGCGCCTGGAATTTCGATTCCGAGAACCGGAAGGCGCTGCCGAAGGGCCATACTGCGGCGCCGCGCGTCGTTTTCGAGCCGGATCGGACGACGCGCGAGGTCATGGAACTCGTCGAGGCCAGATATCCGGGTCATTTCGGCGATCTCGGAAGCTTCGCATGGGCGACGACGCGTAAGGGCGCGCTCGAAGCCCTCGGAAGCTTCGTGGAGAGGCACCTGCCGCTCTACGGCGACTATCAGGACGCGATGAAGACGGACGACGATTTCGTCCATCACTCGGCGATCTCGCCGTACCTGAATGCCGGATTGCTGACGGCCCGCGAGGTCTGCGATGCGGCCGTTGCCGCCTATACCGCCGGTGCCGCACCCTTGAATGCGGTCGAGGGTTTCGTCCGCCAGATACTCGGCTGGCGCGAGTATGTCCGGGGTATCTACTGGTGGCGGATGCCGGGCTATGCCGCGACAAACCATCTTGACGCACGGCGGAACCTGCCCGAGTTCTTCTGGACGGGATCGACCGACCTGAACTGCCTTGCGCAGGCGATCGGATCGACCCGCAGGAACGCCTACGCCCACCATATCCAGAGGCTGATGGTGATCGGGAACTTCGCGTTGCTGGCCGGATTGGCTCCGGCGCAGGTCGAGGAATGGTTCCTGATCGTCTATGCGGACGCTTTCGAGTGGGTCGAACTACCGAACGTGCACGGCATGGTCCTTCATGCGGACGGCGGGTTGCTCGGGTCGAAGCCTTACGCCGCTTCCGGGGCCTATATCGACCGCATGTCGGACTATTGCGGGAGCTGCCGCTACAGCCCGAAGGAAAAGAATGGTCCGGGCGCGTGCCCGTTCAACTACCTCTACTGGTCCTTCCTGATCGCGAACCAGGCAAAGCTCTCCGGGAATCCGCGCATGGCCATGCCCTACCGCACGCTCTCGGGCATGGAGCCTGCGAAAAGGAAGCGGATCGTCGAAGACGCGAACTCGTTTCTGGAGCACCTCGCCTGACGGCAGCCGCAGTCTGCGGCGGTCGTCCCTTCACGAAAGTCCGCACCAGAGCGCGATCGCGCCCGCAAGCACGCCCACGCCCCGCCGGTAGTCCGCGACATCGACCCACTCGTCGCGCGATCCGTTCTGCGTGAGGTCGCCGCACAGCGGCCCCAGCCCCACGCACGGGATGCCGCTCTGTACGATCGGATTGCGGATGTCGGACGACGTGTGCAGCGGATTGGCGACCGGTGCCTTGCCGGTCACCTCGAGGATCGCGGCATCGACGGCTGCGCGCAGCGGATGGCCTTCGGGCACTTCGGCGCCGGTCACGCCGGACAGGAACTCGACGGACGGGGGCGCTTTCCGCATGTCGCCGTCCGCGGCGACTGCTTCGGCGATCGCGGCGGCGACCTCGGCCTGCACGTCGGCGAGCTTCTCGCCGGGTGGAAAAGAAAGCGCGCAGGACATCCGCACCGCCGGCGCGATGCGCGACTCCCGACCGTCACCGAGCGTGGCGAGATCCCCCACCAGCAGGTTCGTCGAGCGGCCGATAGCCGCCTGCAGCGTCGGATGTACGATGCGCGCGCCGCGTCTTGCGTCGAGTGCGGCGAGTGCCTGATAGAGCAGCAGCGCCTTGCCGACCGGATTCACGGCGTTGTGCGCGAAGGCCGTATGGTCGGGTTCGTTCGTGTCGGGCAGCCGGCCGGCGACGGTGATCCGGAACACGAGCTGACCGGGCGCAAGCGTCTTCACCTCGCGCATGCCCTTGCCCGACTCCGCCGGATGCAGATAGATCGCGCCGTCGGCGCGAAGCCCCGCCTGGAGCAGCGCATGCACGCCGCGCGCATGGCGCTTCGACGGCGTGCTGCACAGGATCACGTCGCCGGCCGGCTTCAGCCTGCCTTTCGCCAGCGCCTGAATCGCGCCGGCCATCGTCGCTACGCCGGCCAGATCATCGGCTATTCCCCAGCCATGCATGCGGCCATCCTCGATGGCGCCGCCGAACGGATCGTGACGCCAGCCATGTGCCGGCTCGAACCGCTCCCCGTCCGGATGCGCGAATACCAGCAGGCTGCGTCCGCCGCCGGCGCCCTTGAGGCGTGCGACGACGGCCTCGCGTGGCTCGGGTGCGATGACCTGGCCGGATGCGAACTCCTCGCGCGGCTTGACGTCGGACGGCAGATAGCGATGGCGGGTGACTTCGGCGCCGGCGTCGGCGCAGGCAGCGGCAAAGCAGGCCTGCACGGCATCCTCGCCGTCCCGCTGCCGGGCGATCATCTCGCGCAACAGTCCGACCGGGCCGTCGCCCAGCAGTTCCGCCGCAATCCGTGCCTGTGCCGCCGTCTCCATTCATCGTCCCTTTCCTGTCGGTCGCAACCTTCAATGTCGCCCCATTGAATACAGACTGTAAATCGGATCTACGCGGGTGGCGTACCGATCTCTACGTCGGTTCTCGACCTCCGATCTCGGCAAGAATCCCCGTGTCTTGATGCAATCTAATAATGTATTTCGTAAGGTCGGACTTCGAACAAACATTTCTGGGTGATCGGTCATTCGCCGATGCCATGCCCCGGCCCAAGGCGGGCAGCTCCGCCGAATCTCCGGCCGCCGCTCCGTCCCAGCGCCAGGCAGACTGACTCGTTGGCCGGCCTCCGGCGGGCCGCCGCGTCAATCGTCGAGCCAGGACCGCCCCATGCGGTGCGCCAGAGGTTCGGGGCCGGCGATCCTGAACATGACCTGACCGGGATAGACGACCATTCCGTCGATGGGCCGGGCATAGAGCACGCCGGACGTCCGTGCGCGCAGCGTGACGCAACGCCCTTCCGGCGTTTCCGCCAGCGGATCGAGGACGTCGCATATCGGGGTTCCTTCGCTCACGCGCGTGCCCGGGCGCACATGGTAGACCGCAGGGCCGGCAAACGGCGCATATCCGACATCCATGCCGAGAATCGGCGTGGCCGGCGCGAGAAGGGCGGGAACAGGTCCCGGATCGCCCGCGATCATGCCGCGATGCTGGAGAAGTGCGAAGAAACGCCGCGCGTCGGCCCGCGCCAAGTCGTGCGACACGCTGTGGCGGCCGCGAAGTTCGAGCAGCACGGCCGTGCACGCGTTGGGGACAGGTTTGGACGGGCCAAACCGTTCGGCCAGCCGCGGCCATAGCGAGCCGACCACACCCGAGAAATTGGTCGACGCGGTATAGGGCGCGTTCAGGACCGTCGCGGCGCAGCCCAGGAAGCCCGCCACGTCCGTCGCACCCGGCCAGTCGTCCTTGTTGACGTACATGAACACGGCCGCATCGAGATCGGAGTGGATGTCGAACACGAGGTCGGCGTCGACCGCCATCGCGAGCAGCTTCGTGCGCCAGCTCGTCATGTCGCTGACGACCGGGATCGAGGCGATCACGTCGAGCGCCGCGCGCCGGATCGCCGCGACATTGGCTGCAGGATCGGCGCCGAGTCTGCCTTCGACGGCCTGCGCGACCGCATCCGATATCTCGTAGTGCCCGCGGTTGAAGTTGTCCCGGCCGCCGTGCTCGAAGCGCCCGGATTGCTCGCCGAAAAGGAACTGGCCGTAGCCGATCGGATTGCACATCGGCAGGACGACGATCTCGCCCTTGATCTGTCCGTTTGCTTCGGCGGCGTCCAGCAGGTCGGCAAGTGCTGCGAGCGCCACGGTGCCGGTCATCTCGCAGGCATGGATCGCGGCCTGCAGATAGGCCTTCGGCCGCGCACCCGGCTTGCCGTAGCGCAGGACCTTCAGCGTGCGCCGAAGGCCCGGAACGGTATCGCCAAGCGGAATGCTCTCGATGCTTCGTATGGCGGTCATTGGGTTCCCCGTCCGTTTCTAGGCCTGATCGCGCTGCGGCGGGCGCGTCTCGGCATAGGCGCGCCCGAAATTCCGCTCGAGGCGGCGCTGGACCAGGTCCCACAGCGACGTGAGCACGAGATAGTAGAATGCGCAGACGCTGAAGATCTCCAGCACTTCGAAGCGCAGCTGGATCAGCACCTGGCCGCGGCGCAGAAGTTCCTCCATCGAGATGACGGAGGTGATCGACGTCGCCTTCAGCAGGCTGTTCACGCTGTTTCCCAGCGGCGGCACGATCAGCCGCATGGCCTGGGGCATCGTGACGAAGCGCAGCGTGTGCCACGGCGACAGCCCGAGCGACCGTGCCGCCTCCCGCTGCCCCTTGGGCACCGACAGGAAGCCGGCCCTGATGATCTCCGAAAGGTAGGCCCCTTCGTTGAGGATCAGTCCGATGAGCGCCGACTCGATGACGGAAAACTTCAGTCCGAGGCGGGGCAGGCCCGTATAGATGATGATGAGCTGGATAAGAAGCGGCGTGCCGCGGAAAATCCAGACATAGGCGTTCGCAGCGCTGACTGCCGGCCGGAACCCCGACGCGACGGCAAGTGCCAGTGCCAGCCCGACGAAGAATCCGCCGGCGATCGCCGCGACGGTCAGCCAGACCGTCGTGACGACGCCTTCCAGGAGGTAGAGGTTCGGGAGATATCCGAAGAATGCGTTCCAGTCGAATCCGCGCATCGGCCTACTGCGGGCCGGGGCCGTTGATCTGGAACTGTCCGGCGTGCTTGGCGAACCCGTACTTGTCCATTAACCGGTCGTAGGTCCCGTCGGCCTTCATCGCGTTGAGGACGCCCGCGAAGGCCTCGGCCAGCGCCTTGTCGCGGAAGGCGAAGGCGATGGGAGCGCCCCCCACGCCCTTGATCGCCCAGACCATGTCGCTGCGCTGCGCGATTTCGGCGGCCGTGATGTCGATGCTGCCGGAGAGATCGACCTGTCCGGCCGCGAGCGCCTGATAGCCTTCGGCCCCGGTATTGAAGGTGCGGATGGTCATCGGCCTCAGCCCCCGCGCCTGGAAGTCGGCGTTGAAATCGCGCAGCTTGCGCTCGGCGTAGGTTCCGGTTTCGACCGCGATGCTCTTGCCTGCGAGATCGTCGATCGCACGCACGTTCTGCGGATTTCCCTTCGGGGTCAGCACGCTGACGGCCTGGCTGCCGTAGTTGACGAGATACATGATCTTCGAGCGCTCTTCGGTCCAGAAGATGCCGGTGTTGATCACGTCCCAGCGCCCGGCCTGCAGGCCGGGGACCATCGCCTGGAAATCGATGCGGATGTGCTCGGGTGTCAGGCAGAGGCGCTTGGAAATCTCGTCGGCGAGATCGACGTTGAGGCCGCGCAAAACGCCGCGTTCGTCGACATACTGCATGGGCGGCAGAACCGGATTGATCGACAGCACGAGTTTACCGGCAGTCGCGATGCGCGGCGGCGCCACGGCGGGCTGGCATGCCTGGGCGAACGCGACGGAAGTCTGGATCGTGATCGCCATCGCGGCGAATGCGCAAAGCAGGACACGTGCGGACTTCATCGGAGCCTCCCGTTCGGTTGATGCAAAACGATGGTCATCGAGAAGGATGCAGCAAGCAAGATATATACCGCAAACGAAAGCGCCGTGGCTTGCGATAGCGATGCTTTCCATTCAGCCGGAAATGAGCCAATCTCATCATCCGGACCGGCGACGGGCGACGGTCCGGAAATCGGAACAATTGCCGGAAAACACGCGATGCGCCGCCTGCCGAGCCGGATGGCTCCGGTCCTGTTTGGGCTGGTTCTCACTTTCCTGATGACGTCGATCGTCAGTCTGATCGCGACGGTCCTTGCGATCGGCTTCGTGCCCGGCATGCCGGCGCGATGGCTCGGCTCGTGGATGACGTCGTGGGCGGTCGCGTTCCCGGCGATACTCGTCTTCGGCCCGGTCGTACGTCGGCTTGTCTCGCGGCTTGTCGAGCCGGCTGTGCCGGACCGCCTCTGACGGGGTGCTAGGCGCAGCAGCGCGCCATCGATTCCGCAACGATGCGGCTTCGCGCGGTCTCGAGCATCCGGACCAGCGCTTCGCGCGTCACACCGTCTCGCCGCATGACCGCCCGGGTGACGGGATCGTCGATCAGCTCCGCAAGCGGCGGCTCTGGATCGGGGCAAAATACCTGCCGCGGTGGGAATGTCCGGATCCGTGTCATGCGTCGTACCTCCACATCTGCAGGTTCGCGTATGCGGGAACGGGCGACAAACGAGTTAATCTGACCCGACCGGTGAGCAAATCTAACCTTGCTGCCGGGGCGCCGCCGGCACGCGAATCCGGTTGTCCGCGGCGCGAGGGGCGGCCATCCTCTCGCCATGCGAACCTTCCGGCATCCGAACTGGCTTCCGGCGACCGGATCTCCGGCCGGCAGGGCTGGCGTCCCGCGACCTTCGGAATGGATGCAGTATCTCCTTGTCGTCGGTCTCTGGCTCACGCTGATCGCCTTCGTCTGGTTCTTCATCGTCGCCGGGACGCGGCGGATCGAGGCCACGGCCGAAGCCCAGGCGCAGAACCAGGCGCAGATCTATGCCGATCTCGTCGAGGAGTTCGTGGAGCAGACCCTCGCGAACTTCGACCAGGATCTGCTGATGCTGCGCGATGCATACATCGCGCGCGAACTCGGCCCGGATCTCAGGGTGTGGCGCGAATCCCATCACGCAAGAAACGAGGTCGCCGTCCAGTACTCGATCGTCGACGCGAACGGCCGTCTTACGGCGACGACCGGCGACACGCGATCGATCGGCCTCGACCTGAGCGACCGGCCCCATGTCCGCATCCACATGGCAAGCTCGGCGGACAGGGCGCATCTGAGCGTGCCGGTCGTCGGCCGCGCCAGCAATCGCATATCGCTCCAGCTGACGCGACGGATCGCAGGAGAAGCAGGCGCCTTCGGCGGTGTCGTCGTCGCCTCGCTCGATGCGGAGTACTACGACCGCTTCATTTCGCGCACGCGCGTGCGCAATCAGGATGTCATCAGTCTTGTCGGGCGCGACGGTACGATCCGGCTGCGCTCGGGCCCGGTCCGTCCGGCCGGCGACTCCTACGCCGGCACGCCGTTGTTCGCGCGGATTCTGAAGGAAGGATCGGGGACCGCCCGCGGCATCGGCCAGAGCGATGGCGTCGAGCGGTTCATCGCCTTCCGGACCCTTCCGGAATACGACCTGATCGTCTATGTCGGCGTTGCGGTGCACGGGGAGGCGTCGATCCTCTCGGAGGGGATCGACTTCCTGCGAAAGGTCGCATGGATCTGCACCGTGCTTACCGGCCTCAGCGCGCTCGCGATCGTCCACGTGCTCAAGCGCCGGCACGAGGCGACCATGTCGCGAAACATCATGGGCGAGCTGTCGCGACGGATGGCCGTCATCGGCACCCTGCTCGATCGATCCGACGCGCTGCTGCTCGCGGTGGGGAACGATGGCCGCGTCCACTTCGCCAACAGGCGCTGCGTCGAGCTGTTCGCCGGCACGGCATCCGCGCCGGACGGCGACACCCAGATCCAGTCGCGGCTCGGCTTCGCCGTCGAAGGCGGTTCCGGATTGTTTTTCGATCGAATCCGGGCATCGGAAGCCGCACCGGTCTCGTTCGAGCAGGACATCCTCGACGCGCGCGGCGAGCAGCGCGCCTTCCTGTGGATCTGGAGTGCGGACGACAAGACGGTTGCGGGCTCGCGATCCTTCATCGGCATCGCCATCGACGTGACGGCACGCCGCCGCAGCGAGATGACGGCAATCCGCAGCGAGAAAGTTTCCTCGCTGGGCGAGATCGCGGCGTCGATCGTGCACGAGCTCAACCAGCCCCTCAACGTCATCGGGCTGGCCTGTTCGAATGTCCGCCAGATGCTTGGCCCGACGGGACCTGCCGGCGACGTTTCAGGAAAGCTGGATCGCATCGAACAGCAAGTCGGCCGGGCCGCCGGCATTCTCGATCGCCTGCGCCGATACATATCGGGCGCGGGGGGCAATCCGCCCTCCCGCTTTGCCGTGGCGGACGCGATCCGTGCGGCCGAGGAGTTCGTCGCCGACCAGTTGCGGATCGATGGCGTGCGCGTGTCGAGCCAGGTATCCGCCGCATGCTTCGTCCGGGGCGACCGGCTGCTGTTCGAGCAGCTGGCCGTCAACCTGCTGCTGAACGCGCGCGACGCGATCGTTTCGGGCAGCGCGGAGGACGATACGGAAGTCCGCGGCGAGATCGTCGTGAACGGTGCGGCGCTCGACAACGGTACGCATTTCCGCATGACGGTGGCGGATACGGGACCCGGACTGTCGGTCGAGGCGGCGGCGCGGGCGTTCGAGCCGTATTTCACGACCAAGCCGGTCGGGCGCGGGACGGGCCTCGGTCTTCCGATCTGCCGCACCATCGTGCAGTCCTTCGGCGGCGAGATCTCGATCCGCAACGCCGGACGGGGCGCGATCGTCGAGTTCACGGTCCTGCTCGACAAGGATGCGTCGAGGGCCGTTGCCGGGGCGGCCGTCCGATGACCGTTGACAAGCGCTTCGGACGGCGCGATTGAGTCGCGGGATGTCAGACCAGCCCAAAGTCCTGATCGTCGACGACGAGCCCGAGATAGCGGCAGAGCTCGCGGCACTGATCGCGCGAACCGGTCTGGCCGTGGTCGAAGCGCACGAGACGGCCGGTGCGATCGACATGTTCGCCGCAGACCAGAAAATCGGCGTCGTCGTGACGGACATCCGGATGCCGCGCCGTTCCGGGATCGATTTCGTGCGCGCCCTGCGCGGTATCGGCAACCGCGGCCGGATGGCCCGGATCATCTTCTGCACGGGCTATGCCGACGTTGCGGTCACGGTCGAGGCCCTGCGCCTCGGCGCGGTCGAGTTCCTTGCCAAGCCGGTCGAGCCTGCCGAGTTGCTTGCCGCCGTGCGCAAGGCAGCCGACGACTTCCGCCAGGAAATGGAGGGGCGCATGCTCGACAGCGCGGCCGTGCGCGACCTCGCGCAGATCGTCGAGCAGTTCAGGTCGTTCATCCTGAACGGCAAGGCCGCGCCGGTGCCGGCAGCCGACGGCGACCGGCTCCGCAAGGCGAACCACGTCATGTCGATCCGCAAGCTGCGGGATGTCCATCTGCCGGTGGCGGAGTTCGACGAATCCCTGTGGTTCATGCTGCTCGATCTCTACCAGTCGCAGATCGCCGGCCAGCGTGTTTCGGTATCGAACCTTTGCCTGTCGTCCGGGATTCCGCAGACGACGGCGCTGCGGCGGATCGACGACCTGATCTCGCGCGGGCTCGTGCATCGCGTTCCCGACCCGAGCGACCGCCGGCGGGCCTTCGTCGAGCTTTCCGAAGACGGACATGCGCGGATATCGCGCTTTCTCGACTCGGTCGTTCTCGATGCGGGCGTTTCCTGAACGTCGGAAAGGGGCGCGCCATGGCGTGGGGCTATCTCGCGATTGCGGCGCTGTTCGAAATCGGCTGGGCTATCGGGCTCAAGCAGGCGGCTGCGGCACCGGGGCCGCTCGTCTGGAGCCTGACCGTCGCCGGCATGATCGCAAGCGTCATTTTCCTCGGCCTTGCGGTGCGGGATCTGCCTCTCGGCACGGCCTACGCGATCTGGACAGGTGCCGGTACGGCCGGTGTCTTCCTTGCCGGGATCGTGCTGTTCGGGGAGTCGGCCGACGTTGTGCGCATCCTTTGCGTCGGTCTCATCCTGGCCGGTGTACTCGGTCTCAAACTTCTGGGCACCTGACGCGCGTACTCGCCCAATATCCCGATTGGTCGACGTGTAACCGACGCCGATGCGCAGTTGCGCCTGCCGGATCGACCCAATAGTCTTTCGTGAAATACAAGTCGAGGAACGCCGGGAATGAGCGACCGCATGGGCCATCTGATCGTCAGTGGCCGCTGGGACGACAACGTCGCGATCGTCGACGTCGACAAGGCGCTGCTGCCGGAGAATGACCGGACGGACAACGCCGTGATATCGCGCCCGCGCGTGACACCGGATGTCGATACGGATGGCGACGGCGTGCCCGACGCCAAGGCGAGCGGCCAGCCGGTTTCGATCGTTGTCGACCGGGACGGACGCTTCGCCTACGTCGTCAACCATTCGGGCGCCGCGACGCCGGACGGGGCGGCCGGCTACCAGCATGGCCATCCGGGCTTGATCACCGTCGTCGATCTCGCCAAGGCCCGGGATCCGGCCAACGACGGGACGCTGGGTGCCGTGGCTGCCTTCGTGCCCACCGGGCGCACGGGCCCCGTCGGGTGCGCGTTGGTTCCCGACGGCCGCACGCTGCTCGTCAATTGCGGCGAAGCGGACGGCAGCGAGGACGGTGGCGACGAGATCACTGCGATCGACGTGGCAACGCGAAAGCCCGTGCGGCGCATCCCGCTGCGCGAGACGCCGGGGCATCCGGCGCCGGGACCGAGCCGCCACGATAGCCCGCACCCCAGCTTCGGCCGCTATCCGAACCCGACGGGCATCGCCATATCCGCGTTCCGCAACGGCTACGCTTTCGTCGGAAATGGCGGCCTCAGCGACGTTTCGGTAGTCGACATCCAGGCAGCCATGGCCGGCGATCCGGGCGCCGAGATCTGCCGCGTGCCGGTCGAGACGGGCCCGTTCGGTCTGGCGACCAGCCCCGACGGAAGGCTCGTTGCGGTCGCGGCGCGCGAAAGTATGTCGATCCCGTACGAGGGCAGGACGATCTCGATCATCGACGTCGCGCGCGCCGCAGAAGGAGGCAAGGACGCCGAAGTCGCGCGCGTGCGCGTCGGCAGCGACGATCCGGACGAACAGACGCGGCCCTTTGCCGTCGCATTCACGCCCGACGGGCGTCGCGTCGTCGCCTCATGCTTCCGCTCGAACACGATCTCGCTGATCGACGTGGCCGACGCGATCGCGGGCCGTCCAGCCGAAGCGCTGCGCGTCCATCCCCGGACGCCGAACGGCGCCCTGCCGCGTCCGCGCGGCATCACGGTCGCCGGCGGGCGTTACGCTTGCGTCGTGGGCGGTGCGAAGTCCGGGCCGCGCAGCAGCCTCGTCTGGCTGCTCGATCTTGAAAGCGGAAAGATCGTCGCGACCGTCACCGGTGTCGGCAACGAGACCTACGGTCTCGATGCAATTCCCGCAGCTGGCATCCCGCGAAGATGACGCCTGCCGCAAGCGGCCTTTTTGGTAACGGAACCCAAAACAACGATACCCAAGGGAGGATACAATGAAGATTACCCGACGCTCGCTCCTGTTGGCGGCCGCAGCCGCTCCGATTGTCGGCGCAGCACCGCGCGCTTCCGCCCAGGGGGCCTGGGTCCCGACGCGCGAGGTCGAGTTCGTCGTCCCCTTCGCGACCGGGGGCGGCGCCGATCTTCTCGCCCGCGTGATCCACAAGATCATCGTCGAAGAAAAGCTCGTGCCGGTTTCCATCGCGCTCAACAATCGTCCGGGTGGCGGCGGTGCCACCGGTCTCGGCTACGTGACTGCGCGCAAGGCGGCCGATCCGCACACCATAATACTGGTCAACGGCACCACGCAGATCACGCCGATCCTCAATCCTGCGGCCAAGACGCTTTCGGAAGTCCGTCCGGTCATGAACGTCATGCTCGACGATTTCCTGCTGTTCGTGAAGGGCGACGCGCCCTGGAAGGACGCGCGCGAGTTCGTCGCCGCGGCCAAGGCCCGTCCGCCCAAGTCGATGGCGTTCTCGACCGGCGGCACGACCGACGTGATGGCGATCGCGATCTTCGCCAAGGCGACCGGCGTCGAGTACAACGCTCTCAACTTCAACAGCGGCGGCGAAGCGCTCACCCAGCTGCTCGGCGGCCACGTGCAGGCATGCATGGGCAACCCGCTCGAGTTCATGGGGCACCTGCAGTCGAAGGCGGTGCGTGCGCTCGGCGTGTTCCGCGACACGCGGTTTGCCGCACTGCCGGACGTCCCGACGATGAAGGAGCAGGGCATCAACGCGCCGAACTTCCAGATGTGGCGCGGAATGGCCGTGCCCAAGGGTACGCCGGACGATGCGGCGCGCTATTGGGAGGGCGTGTTCGCCAAGGTCGTCTCTTCGCCGGCGTTCAAGGCCTATATCGCCGAGAACATCGCTTCCGAGGCCCCGATCCCCGGCGCCGCATTCGTGAAGTTCCTCGAAGACCAGGAGAAGCTCTATCGCGACCTTCTCGGCAAGCCGGCCTGAACGATGAATCTCCGCGCCATGGGGGGCGAACTTGCCCTCTGCACGGTCTTCATCGCGACGGGCGCTTTCTGGGTCGCGGGCGCGTCAGGGCTCCAGCTGTGGGACGGCTTCGCTCCGGCGACCGGGTTCCTGCCGCTCGTGTACGGCATCCTGCTGGCCGTGCTCGGCATCGCCGCCACCGCCGTCGACGTGCTGTCGGCGGACGGCGATGCCGAAGCAAAGAGTCCGCCCGGACGGCCGCTGATGATCATTCTGGCGCTCGCCGCCGGCGTGGCGGGAATCGAAACGGCCGGTTTCTTCGCTTCGATGTTTCTCTCGATGCTCTTCCTGTTCCGCGTGGCCGAGCGGTTGCCGCTGGTCACGTCGGTTGGCGTGGCGGCGGGTTCTTCGCTCGCCCTCACGCTCGTTTTCCGCACCTGGCTCGGCGTGCCATTCCCTGTCGGGCCCTGGGGGTTCTGAAAGATGTCGGTCATCTACGATCTTGCGGCGGGCTTTGCCGGCGCGCTGACCCCCTGGAACCTTCTGATGTGCTTTGCCGGCGTCTTCGCCGGCCAACTCGTCGGCGCACTTCCGGGCATCGGTCCGTCGTCGGCGATCGCGCTCCTGTTGCCGCTGACATTCGGCGCGGATCCGACTTCGGCGATCATCCTGTTTGCGGGGATCTACTACGGCGCGCAGTATGGCGGGACGCTCACGTCGGTGCTCATCAGCGTGCCTGGCGAGCCGTCAAGCGTGATGACCAGCATCGACGGCTACCAGATGGCCCTGCAGGGCCGAGCAGGCGTCGCGTTGGGTATCGCGGCGATCGGCTCGTTCATCGCGGGAACCATTTCGACGGTCGGACTCATGCTGTTGGCTCCGCCTTTGGCCAAGGCGGCGCTTGCATTCGGCCCGCCGGAGTATTTCGCGCTCGTCGTTCTCGGTCTCACCGCACTTGCCGCGGTCGGCGGATCTGTACTCAAGGGCCTGACGACCGGCATGGCCGGCCTGCTCATCAGCACGATCGGTATCGACCAGCAGACGGGAGTCGCGCGCTTCGCGTTCGACAGGATATGGCTGCTCGACGGGGTAGGCTTCATCGTGCTGACGGTGGCGCTGTTCGGCGTCGGTGAGGTGCTGTCGAGTGCCGGCATGGCCACGCCGCGACCGATTACGACCATCAAGAACCTGCTGCCGTCGCGCGCCGAATGGAAGCAGAGCCGCATGCCGATCCTTCGCGGCAGCTTCATCGGATTCTTCGTCGGCGTCTTGCCGGCGACGGGGGCAACCATCGCCTCGTTCATCTCCTACATCGTCGAGAAGAAGGTCGCGAAAGATCCGTCGCGCTTCGGCAAGGGGGCCATCGAAGGCGTCGCCGGCCCGGAATCCTCAAACAACGCGGCGGCCGCCGGTGCGATGGTGCCGATGCTGGCGCTGGGTGTCCCGGGATCGGGCACGACGGCGATCATCCTGGGCGCCCTCATCATGTTCGGTATCCGCCCGGGGCCGGAACTATTCGACAAGAACGCCGAGCTGGTCTGGACCGTCATCGCCAGCATGTATATCGGCAACGCGATCCTGCTGGTCATGAACCTGCCGCTGGCCGGGCTTTTCGCGCAGCTGCTGCGGGTGCCGTATTCGTGGCTCTATCCGCCGATCCTGGCGTTGTGCGTGGCGGGCGTCTATTCGCAGGCGAACTCGATCGAGGATGTCTGGATGCT
>JBIKWI010000090.1:0-13916 GCA_044356395.1 Tagaea sp.
CTCCGGCTTGTAGCGTGCCGCCGTCTCGCCGTATCCGACCAGGCCGTTCTCGGCGATGACCTTGACCAGCACGCGCGGATAGGCCGCGAGCGAGCCATAGCAAGTCAATATCGGCGCTTCGATCGGTACTGTGACCGGGATGCATTCGATTGCTTCAATCTTTAGGGATGCCACGTTCGTGCCCTCAATCCATGTGCAGTCCGCCATTGACATCGATGAGCTCGCCGGTGATGTAGCGGGCTCCGTCAGAGGCGAGGAAAACAACAGCAGGTGCAATGTCGTCCGGCACGCCGCGACGCGCCAGAGGGATCGTCGCCTTCAGTACTTCCGGATCATTGTTGAGATCGAATCCCTTCGAGAAAGCAGTACCGATCACAGAGCCCGGTGCGATGCCATTGACGTTGATGCCGAACGGCGCGAACTCGTGCGCTGCCGCCATCGTCATCGTCCAGACGGCCGCCTTCGACGAGGTGTAGTGCGCGTAGGGCAGCCTGCCGCCCGTCTTGCCTGAGATCGAACAGGTGTTGATGATCCGGCCCCACTTGCGCTTCTTCATGGCGGGCACAACTGCCTGCATGCAAAAGAGTTTGCCTTTCACGTTGACCGCATAGATGCGGTCAAACTCGGATTCGGTGATTTCCTCGATCTTCGCCAGCGCCACGACGCCCGCATTGTTGACCAGCACGTCGACGCCGCCCGTCGCCTCTACGACCTTCCCGACCGCTGCGAACACGTCCGCGCGCTTCGTCACGTCCAGCGTGATCGCGGTCGCGCGGCCGCCGGCATCGCGGATCTCTTTGGCCGTCTGCTCGGCCGCCGCGCCGCTGATGTCGGCGACGTACACGTTAGACTTCTCGACCGCGAAATGCTTTGCAATCGACTGGCCGATGCCGGCACCGGCGCCGGTGATGAAGACGGTCTTGTCGGCAAGCTTAGTGTCCACGTTCTTGTCCCTCTTGGTTGCTGCGGACCGGGGCGGCCTCGCGGCCGCCCCGCCGCCATCGTGACTACTGGGCGTCGTTGAACTTGCGTTCGGCTTCCTTAAGCGCGTCCATCGGATTTGCGTTCTGCAGGACCACCCGGTGAACGGCCTCGTTGAGGGCGGCCTGCATCGTGCGGGTGTTGCACTCGGTGGGTTCGATCCAGCTTCGGGCAGACCACGCCGTGACCATCGTCTGGATCCACTCGTTCTGCGGTTCCTTGAAGACGGGCTCTGCGAGGACGGACTTGCGCGTCGGGACCTGGCCGCCGACCGTCGACCAGAGCTTCACGCCCTCGGCTCCGGTCATGTACTCGATGAACTTTCCGGCTTCGGCCTGGCGCGGCGACTTGTTCCACATCGCAACCCACCAACCGGAGACGGGCATCGGCCCTGTACCCTGGCCCGACCAAGTCGGCCAAGGCAGGATGCCGATGTTGGCGCCGCCGAACGCAGCGGTTCTCGCGATTGCGCTGAAGCGAAGGTTGGAGGTAATCGCCATCGCGTAACGGCCAGCCGTGAACTGATCCGTGATGTCGTCGACATGCTGGGCGAGGGCCTCCTGAGGCGTCGACTTGTTCTGGGTGATCATCTCGGCGGTGTATCGCAGGCCCCGGACGCCCGCTTCGGTCGCGAAATTCGCCTTGCACCCGTTGAACAATTGTCCGCCACCGTCGATCATTCCGATAAGTAGCGGCGTACTTTCCGTCTTGGTCGGGGCAAGCGGCATACCGAAGCCCCACACGTCGACGCGGCCATCCTTCGTCTTAGTCAGCTTCTTGGCCGCTTCGGCAATGGCATCCCAGCTCTTCAGCGACGCCGGATCGATGCCGGCCTCGCGCAGGAGATCCTTGCGGTAGTAGATTACACTCGCACCGTGAAACAGTGGCAGCGCGTGCAGTTTGTTGCCCACTTTGGCGGCGTCCCAGCCGGCACCCACGAAGAAGTCGTCGCGCTGGCCGGCTGGCCATTTCGAGACGAGCGCTTGCTGCAGATCGGTCGCAGCCCCCGACTGGATCAGGCCGCCCAGATTCTTCGCGTCGATCCAGACGATGTCGGGGTTCTGCCCCGTCCCGTGGCCGAGGAAGAAGCGCGGGGGCATCTGCGCGAAATCCTGCGGCTCGACCTTGATCTTGATAGACGGATTGGCCTTCTCGAAGCCCTCGATCATCTGCTTGAGTGCGATCTCGCGTGGCGACGTGCGCAGCGGATCAAGGAACGTCCACATCGTGACCGTGGTCTGCGCGGACGCGGCCCCGCTTCCGATCGTGGCCAGCGCCAGCAGCGCCGTGCTCGTAAGGCTCCTGAAATATCCCATCGTTTCCTCTCCTCCGTTATGACGGTTGATCCGCCTAGTGTGTTCCTTCGAGAATTGCCCCCTGCGATGCCAGGCGCTCGCGCAAGGCGGGCACCGAAAGCTGTCGCAGCGAAGTTCCGTCTGCAGCGCACAGGGCCGCGGCGGTTCCTGCCGCCTGCCCCATGCCCATGCATGTCCCCATGACGCGCGCCGACCCGTGCGCCTCGCGCGTCGCCGACAGGCAGCGTCCCGCGACGAGCATGTTCGCCGTCCGCTTGGGCAGTAGGCAGCCGAACGGCACGTCGTAGGAACCGCCCTCGGCGATCATCTCGCGCCGGTGCGCACTGCCCGCCCCGTGCACGTCCAGCTCGTGCGCGCCCTTGCAGATGCCGTCCGGGCGCTTGCGTCCGGCGAGCACGTCGCTCCCGGTCAGCACGTACTCGCCCAGGATACGCCGCGTCTCCCGTATGCCGATGCGCGGGGCTATGCCGCTGAAGGCGGCCTTCTCGAAGCCGGGCACGCGTTTGACGAGAAAACTCGCGCATGTCCAGACCTGGTCGAGGAGCTTCGGCAACGCCTCGCTCAACACGTCGGTGCGTGTCGCGTCGAGATTGGCGATGCGCGTGGTGTTGAGGCTCACCTCGCGTCGCTGTGTGGAAAGTGGGCACACCGCGAGGATGCCGCACGGATGCAGTTCGCCACGTTCGATCGCGCGTGCCACGAACGGTGCCTTGCCGTCGAAGAATACCGACGGCACGCCCTGCCGGTAGAGCTCCTCAGCGCAGTCGGCTTTCGAGCGCGGCTCGAGCAGGCATTCGCCCAGTCCCACGTTCTCAGGGTACTTTCGCACGAAGTCGAGCAACGGCTCGGTCTCCACGCCCATCATGCGGAAGATCAGCGTGACGGGCTGCAGTTCGCCCTTCTCGCCACCCTTCTCCCACGGAGCGCCCGCCATTGCCGCGATGTCGCCGTCGCCCGAGCAGTCGACGAACAGGTCGGCCTCGATCAAGCTACGGCCGTTCTTATTGAGCACGAACACGCCGGTGACGCGCCCGTCCTCGACGACGACGTCCTCGGCGAAGCTATAGAGCAGCAGGTCGACGCCGGCATCGCGCAGCAGGCGTGCGACCGCGATCTTCATGATCTCCGGATCGACGCAGACAAGCCAAAGCGAGCGCCAGTCGAAATAGGGTTCGACCAGCCCGCCCATCGCGCGGCAAGCCTCGACCAGCTCGCGGCAGATTCCCCCTGCGACCCACTCGCCGCGCGCGTTCAGCACAGCGTTGAGCGGCAGGCCGCTGACAAGCTCGCCGCCCGCCATCGGGCCTGCGTCGACTAGCACAGTCCGCGCCCCGTTGCGCGCAGCCGCGACCGCCGCTGCCACGCCCGCACTACCCCCGCCAATCACGGCGACGTCGTAGCGCAGCGAACGGATGGAACGCGCCATCGCCTAGCTCCCGGACCTAGTAGGTTCCATCGAGCACCGCCCCCTGTGCGCGCAGCACGTCGCGAAGCTGCGGGACGCGCACGTCACGGACGTCGCCACTCCATGCGTTGGCGCTGGCGCACATCGCGCCGGCCGTGCCTGCCGCCTGCCCCATCGCCATGCAGGTTCCCATCACGCGTGCAGAACTGTGCGCCACGCGCGTCGCCGACATGCAGCGTCCCGCGACGAACACGTTGGAAAGCGTGCGCGCGACGAGCGTGGCGTAGGGAATGTCGTAGGATCCGCCGTCCTTGACCGCTTCGCGCAAGTGCTTGGTGCCGCTGCCGTGGACGTCAACCTCGTGCGCACCCTTGGCGATCCCGTCTTCCTTCTTGCGTGCCTCGTACACGTCCTCGTCCGACAGCACGTAGTCGCACATGATGCGCCGTGTCTCGCGGATTCCGATGCGCGGGGCAAGACCCGAGAAATGCGCGTTCTCGAAGCCGGGTACGTACTTCTTCATGAACGCGGTGCAGTTCCAGACCTGGTCGAGTAGGTCGGGGAGCGCCCGACTAAGCTGCTCGGTCTTGGTCGCGTCGAGGTTGCCGATGCGTGTCGTGTTGAGGCTGACCTCCTTGCGCGCGAGAGAAACTGGCGTGACAGCGATCATCGACGATTTGTAGAGATCTCCGGCCGCGATCGCCTGGCGCATCAGCGGCCCCTCGGAAACGAGGAAGACCTTTGCGAGGCCCTGCCTGTAGAGCGCATCGGCACACTGCTGACGCGTCATGTTGAGCCCCGGATACTCGCCGAGGCCGAAATTGTCTGGATTGTCGCGCACGAAGCGCAGCAGCGGTTCGGTCTCGATCCCGACCATACGGAAGACCATCGAGACCGGCTGGAGATCGCCCGCCGCGGCGTCGCCGAGTTCGAAGGGCGCCCCGGCCGCGACTGCGATGTCGCCGTCGCCGGAGCAGTCGACGAACACCTTGCCGGTGACGAGCGTGCGCTGGTTCTTGTTTAGGACGACGATGCCCTCGACGCGCCCCTTGTTGACGACGACGTCCTCGCCGAACGTGTAGAGGAGCAGCGTGACGCCCGCCTTGCGCACCTCATTCATGATCGCGATCTTCATGATCTCCGGATCGATTGCGACGACGTTGAGCGAGCGGTAGTCGTTGACCGGGCCGATATAGCCGCCCAGGCGCTCGCACTCGGCGAAGATGTCGCGGATCACGCCGCCGACGACCCATTCGCCGCGACTGGAGAGACATCCGTCGATCGGGATGCCGCTTACCATCTCGCCGCCGATCATTGGACCCGCGTCGATCAGCACCGTGCGCGCCCCATTGCGCGCCGCCGCGATGGCGCTTGCCACGCCTGCGGCACCGCCGCCCAGCACCACGACGTCGAATTCGATCCGGTTGAGTGTCTGTGCCATCTGGGAAGGTTCCGTCCTGTCTTCAGGAGGTCTTTGCGAGGGTATTGCCGGTCACCGGATCGAACGCATGTAGCAGACCGGCGACGAACTCGATCGGCACCGTCTCGCCCGGCCGCACCACGGTCGCAGGATCGGTCCGGCAACAGAGTTCGACGCCCGCAGCCGTACGCACATAGAGGATCTGGTCGGGTCCGGAGAGTTCGCTAAGCGTTACTGTCGCCGGCAGGGCGCTGCGCGACCTGCTTTCGGCGAGGCGCACGCTTTCGGCGCGAACGCCGAGACGCACTGGCCGGCCCATCGCGGACGGAAACCGCGCGTTGGCGCCCGCGATCGGGATCGCCGCCCCGCCCGATTCAAACGTAGGCACGCCGCTGCGATCAACTAGCGTGCCGTCGATGAAGGTCGTCTCACGCTCGCCCACGAAGTTCGCGACGAACTGATTGACCGGCTCGGCGTATATCTGGCGAGGCGTTCCGTACTGCTGTAGCCGCCCCTTGTTGAAGACCGCGATGCGCGATGACATGCTCATCGCTTCGGCCTGATCGTGCGTGACGTAGACGATCGTTGACTTGATCGACTGGTGCAGCGCCTTGATGTCGTGACGCATACGGATGCGCAGGCGCGCGTCGAGGTTCGACAGCGGTTCGTCGAGCAGGAACACCTTGGGATCGCGCACCATCGCGCGGCCCAGCGCTACGCGCTGCTGCTGGCCTCCGGAAAGCTCCTTAGGATAGCGCGCGAGCAGATCACCGATGCCCATCGCCCCCGCCACGCGGTCCACCCGCCGGACGATCTCGGCCTCAGCCACGCGGCGCTGGCGCGCACGCAGCGGGAAGGCGATGTTCTCGAACACCGTCATGTGCGGATAGAGCGCGTAGTTCTGGAACACCATCGCGATATCGCGCTTGTCTGGCGGGAGGTCGTTGACAACCTTCTCGCCGATGCGAATCTCGCCGTCGTCGATCGGCAACAGTCCGGCCAGCAGGTTGAGCGACGTCGTTTTGCCCGACCCCGACGGTCCGAGCAGCGAGACGAACTCCCCTGCCTCGATCTTCAGGTCGAGGCTGTCGAGGGCAACAACATCGCCGAAGCGCTTCGTCACGCCGCTGAAGGTCACGTTGGTCATTCGCGTTGAGTTCCCATCCGAGCTAGCCCTTCACGCTTCCGCCGGTCATACCGGATAGGAAGTAGCGCTGGAACGCCAGGAACACGACGATCACCGGTATCGTCGCAACCATGGCCGATGCCGTCAGCGGCCCCCATTCGCGCCCGAAGAATCCGAGATAGTTGTAGATGGCGAGCGGCAGCGTGCGCGTTTCGGCCGACGAGACCATGGCGACTGCGACAACGAAGTCGTTCCACGCGAAGGTCAGTACGAACAGGCCCGACGCGATCAGGCCCGGGCCCGACAGTGGCACAACGATTTTTTGCAGCACCTGCAGGCGCGAATAGCCGTCGATCATCGCGGCGGATTCAAGTTCGCGCGGCAGCGTGCGGAAATAGCCGTAGAGGATCCAGACCGTGATCGGCAGTTGATAGGCGGTGTAGAGGATCGTCAGTCCGACGAGCGTATCGTTGAGGCCGATGAGTGCGAGAAGGATGAAGGTCGGCACCGTCAACGAGGGAAGCGGGATGCTCATCACCGCTACGATCGCCATCATGACGCCGCCCCGGCCGCGGAAGTCGTAGCGCGCCAGTGCGTAGCCCGCGAGCGTGCCGAACAGCAGGCTGAACGCGACCGAGAAGAACGACACGATCAGGCTGTTGACAATCGGGCGGGTGATACCGGTTTCGAACAGGTAGAAATAGTGCTCGAGCGTCGGCGTCGACGGGATCAGCTCGGGCGGATACTCGAGGATCCGGTTGGCCGGCTTCAGCGACGTCGACAGGCCCCAAAGGATCGGGAAGAGGGCGACCGCGCAGATCGCGAAGGCGATCGCGGCGTTGGCGAGCCGGCGGTGCAGGACGCGCTTCTGCCAGGTCATGGAACCCCCTGCTTTTCTTTGAACAGCCGCAGCAGGATGAAGATCAGCACCAGGTTGAACAGGAACACCATGAAGGCCATCGCGCTGGCCTGGCCGATTCGGAAATCGACGAAGCCGATCCGATACATCGTCAGGCCCAGCGTCTGCGTCGCCTCGTTGGGCCCGCCGCCGGTCAGGATCAGCGCGAAGGTCAGCACGTTGACGAAATGAATTGCCAGCCGGATCGTCGTGATCAGGATGGGTGTGCGCATCAGCGGCAGCGTCAGAGTGCGGAAGCGCATGATTGCCCCAGCTCCGTCGACGCGTGCCGCGGCATAGAGCTGCGGGTCGATTCCCTTGAGGCCTGCGAGCAGCAGTATCATCGCGAAGGCCGAATCCCGCCACACTGCGTTGAACACGAGCGCGCCCATTGCGGCTTTCGGGTCGGCGAGGATCGTCGTCTGCCCCAGCCCCAGTGGGCCGAGCGCGAAATTGAGAATCCCGGAATCCTGCCCGAATATCCACTTGAGCAGCATCGAGCCGACGAGCATCGCGATGATGTAGGGAATCAGCACGACCGCGCGCAGGAACACGTTCAGCCGCGTATCGCGTTCGAGATAGAGGGCAAGCGCGAAGCCGAGGATGAAGGTGAAGAACAGCGCGAAGATCGAGAAAATTCCGGTCACCATCAGCGAGTTCAGCACCATTGGCGAGTCAAGCATCCGCTCGTAGTTTCCAAGACCACGGAATTGGGTGACCTGGAAATAGTCCGCGCGGTGGAGGCTGTAGTAGAAGCCGAGCACCAGCGGGACTGCGACGAACAGGATCTCCAGCACGAGTAACGGCGCCACGAATGCGTAAGGCTGGGCGTCGAAGCGACGTGCGGCGGCCATCTCGTTCGTCCGATCTTCGCGGCTACTGGCGGCCGAGGAAGGCGCGTTCGGCTTCCTGCATCGCGGCGGCAGGGGCGATGCCGCCGACAAGCACGCGCTGGACCGCGCGGTTGAGATCGGCGTCGAACTGCGTGGTCGTGCATTCGGTGGGGATTTGGAAGCTCCAAGCCTTCCAGGCGTCGACGACCGTCTCCATGAAGGCGAAGCTTGCGCCGCGGAACTGCGGCTGCTGCCAGACCGACATGCGCGTGGGTACCTGCCCGCCAACCTCCGACCAGAGGCGCACGGATTCGGGATTGATCATGTGCTCGAGGAATTTCGCGGCCTCTGGCTGACGGCGCGACTTGCTCCAGATGCCGGCATACCAGCCCTGGACCTGCTGCGGCCCGGACTTGTCGGCCGTCCAGTTCGGCCAGGGCAGGATGGCGAGCTGCTGGCCGTCCCACTTGGCCTGGGAACGCACGTTCTCAAAGCGCGCGAACGGCATAACGGCCATCGCGTAGCGCCCAGCTGTGAACTGGTCGACAATGTCGTCGACATGGTTGGCGATCGTCTCGCGCGGCATGGCGCCGGCCTTGGTGATCAAGTCTGTGTGCCACTGCAACGAACGAAGGCCGGTCGGAGACGAATAGAGCGGCTTGCAGTCCTTCCACATGCCCTCGCCCGCGAACATCATCGCGGAGAACGCGGTGGTGCCGCCGGTGCGCTCGGTCGACAGCGGCGTACCAAAGCCCCATACGTCGACACGCCCGCCGGAATCCTTCGCCGACGTCAGCTTCTTCGCGGCGTCGGCGAGCTGGTCCCAGGTCTTGATCGACTTGGGGTCGATGCCGGCCGCGGCGAGCAGGTCTTTGCGGTAGAAGATGCTGGTCGTCGCGTGGAACAACGGGACTGCATACCGCTTGCCGCCGACGAGCCCGGCATCCCAGCCGGCGCGCACGAAGAAGTCCTCCTGCTGACCACGCGGCCACTTGTCGATGAATAGGGGGTTCAGATCGGCACCCGCACCCGACTTGGCGAAAGCCCCCATGTTCTCGGTGTTGACGAGGATGAGGTCGGGCGCGGTGCCGGTGTTGTTGGCGGCGAGGAACTTGGTCATTAGCTCGGAGAAGATCTGCGGCTCAACGCGGATCTTCACGCCGGGATTCGCCTTTTCGAAATTCTCGATCATCGTACGCAGCGCCACTTCGCGCCCGCTGGTCTTCGCCGGGTCGAGGAAACTCCACATCGTCACGGTCGTCTGCGCGTTCGCGGCCGAGGCGCCGAGTGCCGCGAAAAGGCCAAAGGACAGCAAGCTCGCCTGCACGGATGCGGACTTCATCGCAGTTTCCTCCCTGGCGTCCCGCCTTTTGCCGGCAGGATCGCGTTGAGCCGGATGACCGATCGTTGGTCATCTGTTGGTAAGACCAATCTATTTTTTCGCTACACGAGAGTCAAGCAAGGCTTCGGCGGTGGATTTATTTATATATCAATATGAAATTGTTAAATAAAATTGTTTCCTGATTCAAATCTGACGCACCGGAGCATCAAGTCTACCGGCAGATAGGTCAGGCCATTAATCGAAGAAACGGCGCTCGGCCCGCTGCAGGTAGCGCACCATCACGGACTTTGCCGTGGCGCCGTCGCGCCGACGCAGTGCGTCGACGATCTCGCGCCGGTCGGCAATCACTTCCATACGGTGCTCAGGCAGCACGACGCGCGCACGCAGTTTGAACCACATCTCGCCCTGGCGCAGGTCCCACAGATGGCGGATCAACATGGCGAGCACGGTGTTGCGTGAGGCTTCCGCGAGCGTCACGTGATAGGTGTAGTCCTCCGCCTCAGCGAGTTCGCCTTGCGCGAACTTGGCGGCCGCCGCGTAGACGGCCTTGTGCAGGATCTCGATTTCCTCGGGCGTCACGAACTCAGCCGCAAGGAATGCAAGTTCGGGCTCGATCAGTTTGCGCGCCTCGAACTGTTCGCGCACGCCGGGGCCAGGATCGCCCGCGCGCGCCCACGGCAGCTTAAAACCTTCGGGAGCGAGTGCGCGCACGAACGTGCCGCTGCCGACCAGCACTTCGATCAGGCCAGCGGTCTCGAGTGCGATCATCGCCTCGCGCAGCGACGGGCGGCTGACGCCGAGCTGCTGAGCAAGCTCGCGCTCGGGCGGCAGGCGATCGCCGGGCTGGAAATTCTCACTGCGCAAATGCTGCTCGATACGCGCCGCGATCTCTTCGTAGAGCCGCTTACGCTGGCCGATCTGGGCCATGAAGAATGGCCGCGAACCGCCTTTGCCGACCGCGTCGCCGCCGGTCGCCTCGCCGCGCTCGAGCTTCTTGAGGGGCTTGACCGCCAACTGACCTCACCTCGCAATGGACAGATAACTTGACTAAATAGGACTGACCTATTTTAAGGAATGCTAAGACCGCCCGGGTAGCGCGTCAAGCCGGGAAAGGCTTCATATCGGGGAGGAAATCGCATGGATCGCGTCATTCTGGTGACGGCCGGCAGCCGCGGCATCGGTGCTGCCATCTGCCGGAAAGCCGGCAGCGAAGGTTACCGCGTCGCGGTGAACTATAACCTGTCGCCGGCCGAGGCCGACAAGGTCGTCGCCGACATCCGGGCGGGCGGCGGCACGGCGGTCGCAATCAAGGCCGACGTGACGAAGGAAAAAGAAGTCGTCGACATGTTCGCGACGATCGATCGCGAACTGGGGCCCGTCACCGCTCTCGTCAACAACGCCGGCGGCGGGAAGATCTCGCTTGGCCCCGACGGTTGCCGCACCGAGGACGCGAGCCTCGCCCAGATCGAGGCGGTGACAGCGCTCAACCTCTATTCGACGATCATGTGCACGCGCGAGGCGATCAAGCGCATGTCGACGAAGCACGGCGGAAAGGGTGGCGCCATCGTCAACATCTCGTCCGACTGCGCGCGCCGCGGCGGCCCGACAAGCCGCAAGAACGGCGTCGGCGGTCTCGTGCTCTATGCCGCGGCGAAGGCGGCGGTCGACGGCTTCAGCCTCAACGTCGCGGTTGAGGTCGCACCGGAGGGAATCCGTGTCAACGTGATCCGACCTGCGACGATCATGACTCCGGCGCACGATGTCGACGGTGCAGACCACTACGCCAACATGGCGAAGATGATCCCACTCAACCGCCCCGGCCGCCCCGACGAGATCGCGGATTTCGCGCTATTCCTGCTATCGGACAAGGCCGCCTTCGCGACCGCCGCGTTCGTTGACGTCACAGGAGGGCGTTGAAAATAGACTCTAGCTCGATGCCTGGCACCACTGAACGTGCTTCCGACGACCTGATGAACTGCAACACTATCGTCCAACCGCAGATAACCAAAGATTGGGCACAATTGCGTGGAGACGTCGTGATCCGGCGGGTCACAATAAAGCCCCGTCCGACTTGCCAAGCTCGAAACCAGGTTCTCACTTTCATCGTTGCTGGCGTGCCGTAGTGGATGTAGGTAAGAACCTTTGGATCGAGATACGAAAGTCTAAAATATACCTGTAATTATATAACGTTATGAGTATATCTCAGCAGGCGCTCGTATCGCCCACTGCGGCCCCGATCACTCATTCGGCCCGGTCGAACAAACCCGGTCAGATCAATGCAGACATACAAGACCAACCGAAAGTCACCCTTGCAAACGGGCCATACCTTGTTCTGAAGACGGACATGCCGTCGGATGACTCTATCCCTTTACAGCGCCCGTCGTCATGCCAGGCACGAGCTGTTTATGGACAAGCATGACGAGCGCGAGGATCGGCACGAGATGAATGGTCGACATTGCTAGCAACTGTCCCCAACGCGCACCGTCTGGGTTCGAGATGGCGACGGCGATCGTGACAGGCGCCGTTCGCGCGGTGGTCGACGTGAAGATCAGGGCAAAGAGGTACTCGTTCCAGAGCCCCACCGCCACGAATACCACGACCGCTGCGATCCCAGGTGCGATAAGGGGCAGCGTAATGCGGTAGAACGCCTGGAACTGATTACAACCGTCAATCATCGCAGATTGCTCAAGTTCGACGGGGATGTCGTCGATAAAGGCTTTCAACAGCAGTGTGGCGATGCTGACTGAGAAGGCGGCTCCGGCCAAGACCAAGGGAGCGATGGTGTCGAGCAGACCCAACGCGCTCATTACAGGAAAAAGTGGAATGATCACCACAATCGGCGGAAACATCCGGATGGTGATGATCAGCAGGGCCGGCCATTTCAGCCAACCCGTCCGCATCCGGGCGAAGACGAAGGCGGCGCCGACGGACAGGGCGATCGTCAGGAGAACGCCAAGAACGGTGACTTTCGCACTGTTCAAGAGATCGTTGAAATAGGTTGGGCTAAATTGTCCAATCTGCCTGTAGTTGCCAAACGACATGGTTCCCCAGAGCGAGGGGGGATAGGCCCAGATCTCGCTCGGTAACTTGAATGAGCTGAGAATCATGAAAATGATAGGGAAGACCGCCCAGGCGACAGCAACGGCCAGCAACGACCAGCGCATCGCGTCATAGGCGATTACCCGGATAGGTCGCTGATGGGTCATTTCTGATCCTCTGGAAACATGCCGCGGAAGGTGCGCCGAATAAGGAAGCCGGACAGCAGAACGGTGACCGCGAGCATTAGCCAGCCGATTGCGGCCCCCACTCCGAAATCTGAATAGCGGAATGCTTGCTTATAGAGATATATCGACAGAATCTCGGTGGAGGTGCCAGGTCCGCCGCCGGTGAGCGTCCACGGGATCCCGAACTCTCGCAGCGTGAAGATGATACGGAACAGAACGACGACCGCCAGCGCAGGTGCGATGAGCGGAATTTTCACATAGATCAGCCGCTGCCAGGCCGTGGCGCCATCGATCTTCGTGGCTTCATAGAGTTCCTTCGGAATTGCCGAGAGCGCAGCGAACAGGATGATCGTCGTAAAGGCGGCCTCCTTCCACACGGCGATGATGACGACGACGGCCACGGAAGTCGCCGGGCCAGTCATCCACGGCACCACAGGCAGGCCGACGCTGGTGATGACGTAATTCACGATACCGAAGGAGGGGTCGAGCATGTACTTCCACATCACCACCGCCACGATCGGACTGACAGCAAACGGGGCCAGGATAATCGCGAACCACAGGGGCTGGAGAGGAAAGCGAGTCTCCAGTATCAAAGCCACTCCGAAGCCAATGGCGACCTCGAGGGTGACGACGACAAGAACGAAGGCGACGTTGCGCAATAGCGCCGCAATGAATGCGGGATCAGTCAGGACAAATTCATAGTTCTCAAGTCCGATGAATTTGGCAGGACGTCCGGGAGAGAGGTCAGTGAGCGAAATCCAGAGCAACTGACACGCAGGAATGACGACGAAAACGGCGAGAGCCACAAGCATCGGAGACAGTAGGGCGAAGGCGACAAGCGTGCGGTGTGGGGACTTCAAGTCAGAACTCCGGGGAGTGAAGACAGAGAGCATCCGGCGCGGGCGATTGCACCGCGCCGGACCAGGACGTTTTACCGGTAGAGGCGAGTCATACGACGGGCCAAACCCTCGAGTTCGGTTTGCGTGTCCAGATTTTTGACCACGATGTTCTGGATGGTTTCACCCAATGCATCGCGGATCTGGTTGATGTTGGGGTGCGCCGGCAGAGGGCCGCGGGATACCGAGAAAATCTCAGCCTGGATCTGCATCGCGGGGTCTTTCTTCGCCTGGATCGCGAGTTCGCCCGCAGTGCACGGGCTGCTGCCGTTCCCCGCCAGCGCATGTACTGAATCAGGCTTTGTCAGATGAGCTATAAATTGCGCCGCGATCTCCTTGTCTGTTGAGCCCTTTGACCTGCCCCCACTGAAGTGGTCCTCCCTGAAGTATGGTTTTGGAGAAGGAGGAACAGGCAATGGCAAGGAAAAGACATACGGCGGAAGAGATCGTTACGAAGCTACGGCAGGTCGATGTG
>JBIKWI010000091.1:0-13782 GCA_044356395.1 Tagaea sp.
GCGGCGGGTGGCCGCTCGCGGCGCCTCGGTGCGCCGCGGTCAACGTGCGCTCGCCACCGCCTCGGCGAGACGCTTGACGGCCTGGTCGGGGGTGACCGCCTTGTTCTTCACGAACTCGGTCAGCACGTCGATCATCGCCGCGGTGATGCCGTTCTCCTGCGCCATGTTGTGCGCCAGGCTCAGCACGGCCTGGTTGGCGGCGACCGAGTCCCGCAGCGTGCGCGCCGCCTCGCGCTGGCCGTCCGACCAGCCGGGTCCGGACAGGTCGACGTCGGTGCGCACGGGGATCGAACCGGTGATCTGCGAGTACATCGTCTGGATCTCGGGCATCATCACCAGCTCGGCCATGAGCGTCTGACCCGCCTGGAGATCGGCTTCCTTGCGCTGCCAGAAGATGAAGGCGTCGGCGTTGAGCACGAAGACCGGCTTGCCGTTTTCCGTCGGCCCAGGCGCGATGATGAAGTCGTCGAGCTTGAAGCCGCCATTGAGCAGCACGCCCTGCGCCCAGCCGCCCTGGATCAGCATGCCCATCTCGCCTGCCACGAAGCGCGGCAGGAACACCGAGAAGTGCTGTGCGGCAGTATTTGGATCCATCCAGTCGGCGATCTTGCGAAGTTGCGCGAAGGCCGCGCGCACTTCCGGGCCGCCAAGCGCCTTCTCGTCGAGTTCCATGATCGCTTTGCGGTAGACGCCGGGGTTGAGGCCCGCGAGAACTGCCTCGAACTTCTGGCCGTCATCGGCGCGGGCACCCCCGTTGGCGACCGGGTACGGGACGCCGGCCGACTTCATCTTCTCGCCGAGTTCGTTGAACTGGGCCCAGGTGGTCGGGATCTTGTCTGCCTTTGCCTTGTCCATGGCGCGCTTGGACAGGAACAGCGTGTTCGTGCGGTACACCTGCAGCGGCAGGGCCGACCATTTCCCGCCGGGCTTGTGCAGTTTCGCGAGATCGGGCGCCACGACCTTCTCGTAGCCGGCGGCGGCCACCGTCGCGTCGAGATTCACCGTCGGCGCGATCTTGGACCATGCCGCGATCTCGGGGCCCTTGAGCTGCGAGCAGGCCGGCGGGTCGCCGGAGATGATCTGCGCGCGCAGCTTGTTCATCATGTCGGTCGTGAATCCGGGGACGGGCGAGTGCTGCCACACGCCGCCGCGCTCCTCGAACTTCTTGCCGAGCGCGGTGATCGCGGCGCCGTCGCTGCCGGCCGACCACTGGGAAATTGCTGTCAGCCGAGGCTTAACCGCCTGGGCGCGAGTCGCACGCGGCGCGCCCACGAGCGGCGCGGCCATGAGGCCGGCGGCACCGGCAAGGACGGAACGACGATGCATGGACGTCATGGGGGTTCCTCTCCAGAGTTTTCGCCAGCTTTTGTGATTTCTATTGGCAGCACGAAGTTAGCGCGTAATTTCACGGTAGCAATCGTTTTTTTTCGTAGATGGGGTGGCGCCGATGTTCCCGAGATGCCCCGTTAGAGGGAGCCGCCAACCATCAATGTGCGTGGTTCGCTGCTGAACCGCGCAGAGCGATGGAATGCTCGATCCGGCGGAGCTCGGCATCGTCCAGGTATGCGGGGTTGACCTGCGCTGACCGCTCGATCTGCTCGGCGCTGATTCAGGTGTCAAACCGGCCGCGAGGCCCGTGATCTGGCATAACGCCGTCTCCGCTTCTCGGTCATTGTAAGAGCATGTCAAGGTGATGTCGCTGGGGCGGATTCAGACCTTGAGGCAGCCCAAGGCATCGATAAAGATATTGTCACTAAATTCCAGAAGTGGGGCGTGGCGCGGTCACCCCTCGTGTCACGCCAAGGCTGAATCGACCCGATTTTCTTCAGTTAATTGGGTTACCCAAGGATTTCAACGACGACCAGATATGCTCGAAAAGCAGCAGAAGGTCCGCCATTTAGCCAAACGCTCAATGATTCATAAAAATGTGCTAACTGGAGAAATGGCAAAGAATATTTGGACCGATCCTGTGGTTGGATGATCTCAGGATTCTGGGAGGCGATCAATCGCCGCCTCGACGAGCTTGGCATAGAGGCCGCGAAGGAACGCACCGGGAATGCGGGTGAGTTCGGGTATCGGTTCGGCCATCGACTGTGACATTTTTTTGATTAGTGGGCGCGCGGAATCCGGGACTTTTCCGTCCCGCCATGCCGAACGAGGAGGGACAGTCTGGCGGAATTCGAGAAGAAGCCAGACGATCGCGCGATAGCCCTCTTCGATCGTCATGAGTTCGGCTTCGAAACCGCGGATGTCCATTTCGAGAATCAGCGTTCGCGAAACGGTCATTGCCGTCACGTTGCGTTTGTTCGACCCGAGAAATCCAGACTCGCCGAAATACTGGTTGGGCCCGAGCCGCTCTATCTGCCGGTACTTGCCGGGCGCGCCATCCGACCGGACGATCGATACCTCGCCGGTCACGATTCGGAATGCCGAAGTGGCCACATGGCCTTCGTAGAAAATTCCGGACTGCGGCTCGATCGTCCGCGCCCGGACATCTGCCGCTACGGCGATCGGAATGCCGTCGATCTGCATCTGGGATGCCGGCCCGTTCGCCGGGATCGGTATCCTGCTGGCCACTCCGCCGTGAACTGAACCGCTAATCGCCCGAAGCAGTCTTGGAACTCGCCGCCCCCAAAGGCGCAAACCTTCATTTGGCGCATACGATAGCGGTTGGCAACGTAATGCCCCGGCCCTTCGTTGCTCGATTGCAGTGGATTATGCCAATGCTATTTTTTATAGAAAACATAACATAGTTTATATACTTACCAGAATTTAAACGACTAATAAAGTTCGAACCAAAGGTTCTCACTTACATCCACTACGGCACGCCAATATTTTCAATTCAGTACTTTAGGCAGGACCACTTCAGTGTGGGCAGGTCGGGCGCTGTATCGACTGACCTGACCTGGTTTTGAACAAAGCCGAGTGAGAGATTGCTGCATCACGGCAACCCGTTCGCGTAGCTCATATCGCCCAACATCACCGGTGCCTGCGGCCGGCATCCAAGCGCAGCTAAACTTATAGCGCCCGATCGACGCCGGCAGGCGTGGACAGCTGACAACCGCTCTTTCGGTATCGTCTAGCTAGAGTGATCGCGGCGGCAATGTGCAAGCAGGCGGTCAGCCTTTGATCGCACCTTCTTTCACCAGCGTCTCGTGGGCAGCCTTGAACGCATCGAGACCGGCGGGGATGCCGCAATAGACAGTCGCGTGCAGAAGGATCTCTTTTATCTCTTCGACAGTAACGCCATTGGCGAGTGCCCCTTTGACATGCAACTTGATCTCTGCCGGCCGGTTGAGCGCCGTCAGCATCGCGAGGTTCAGCATGCTGCGTGTCTTGCGATCGAGGCCTGGCCTTGTCCAGGCGTAGCCCCAGCACCACTCGGTCGTGATGCGCTGGAAGGCCATCATGAAATCGTCGGCCTTTGCGATGCTGCCGTCGACATAGTCGGTCCCGAGAACCGCCCGACGCACCTCAAGTCCCTTATTGAATTGCTCGTTCTCTGCCATCTTGGCCTCCCGATTGGATTCGAAGATTGGTAACTGCCGCCAAGCAAGTACTTGCTTCGAAAGTGGTATGGGCTTTACGGTATACCAAATTGCCGGAGTAAGCGCCCGTGGATCCAGACGTCACGACTTTGCCTGGCCCGCTCAAGGACGTCGTTGCGCGCTTTGCGCCGGGCAATGCGCGGGCTGCCGCCATCGCGGCCTGGTTGAGGCCGGCTGACAGATGCATGACGCCGGCCGCGCTCTCCTGCTTCAAGTCGACCCGGGTCAGTTTCGCACGCGTCCTTGCGCGCCGCATGATCGAACAGCGCTGGCGAATCCGGACCGAACGCTTCACCTGCGATGCCGAGGGCGACGGGCACGGCGTCTACGCAATCGAGATGGGAGCGCACCGCCTGACCTATGTGATGCGCGCGTTCCGCTGGGACGGCGTGGAGAAGGTCGGTCGACGTTCGGACGGGGCAATCCGCGACATGTTCGGCGCCATCTTCCTCGGCTCGCCCGACGAGGCGCGGATCCAGCGTGAGCTGGCGACGTTCGACCTGCGCGACGCCGACCGGATGCGGACCGATTCGTCCGTCACCGGCTGGACACCGGGTAGTCGTAGTGCTCGTTTTTTCGACCATGTCGTCGATGCACTGACCGCCGGTCGCCAGCCTGATCCTAGTATCATCGGCCTCGGGACTGGTTACCTCCTGCGGAACGGCGGCTACCTAGGCAGCGGACGCAACGGCACGCTCTCCTACGAGGGTTATCCGGCCGACCATCCACTGCGCCACCCGTTCTTCGCCGACCTCTTCGGCCTCTACATGGTCCGTCAGGTCTCGATCGATCTCGTCAACGGCATCGCCGCCGCGCGCAATCCCAATGCCGCGCGCCTGGCACCGGATGTCGCGCGCTTCATCGGTGTCGGGAATTCATCGGGGCAGGGGATGTGCGTTGCCCTCCAGCGCTGGCCGCACTGGGTCTCGACCTGGATGACGGTACGCGAGCTTTCGCTTGCCTACGCCAAATCCAACCCGGTCGACGCGCCGGGTGCAGGCGGCGGGCGGCGCAGCGATCGGCTGCTCGATCTTCTCGAACGCACCTCCGTCTACTACCGCTCGGTCCAAGCCCAGTGCGAGGACTACGTGGTCCCACATGCGAAACTCGCCGACAACCTGCTTGTCTTCCGCGACTGGGTGCGCAGCGCAGTCAATTCGAAATCCGGCCCTTCGCGCGTCTGGGGCGAGATCGTGGCGCAGGCCGAAGCCAGCTTCGACGGGGAGTCGCTCGAGCAGATCAATTCTTTGCTGATCGAGACTTTCCCGGAATTCGCCGATGCGGCCGCCGAGTACCTTCCGATCGGCGCCAGCCGCGAGCGCGACGTCGTGCCGGAGATGCGGGTGGGTGAACTGCGCCGCCTGCTCGGCGAACGCTATGCCTGGGCCCTCAAGATCGATCTCACCCAGTCGAAGGCCCGTCAGCATTTCTGGTACCACTCGATCGACAATGGCGAGCAGCGGCGCGGCGAGCGGATCGTCGATCCGCACGAAGAATACGAGTCCTTCATCGACCATGTCGGGCTCGTGCAACGGCTTTCATCGGTGCTCACCTGCTACAAGGATTCCGACTCCGTCGCCGAGTTGGTCGCGGACATTCCCGAAATGTCGTTCGCCGTTTCGCGCGTCCAGTATCTCGCCGGACTTCCTTACTGCGAGATCCGGGGCGGCCTTATCGACAGGGATTTCCTGCCGGCCCACCTGATCCGCTTCTTCCTTGCAGCACTCGGCATGGAATGCACGAACCCGCTGAGCATACGCTACGTGCGCGGGGTCTTCTTTCCGGGGATGCCGCTACCTGACGATCTGGCGCGCGGAGCGAGCGAAGACTGGACTTTCCCCAATATCCCGCAACTCGCTGCGGCGGAGTAGCCCTGCATGTCCACACGTCTTGTCTCGATGTCGGAGATCATGCGGGTGGCGCCGTGGTCGCTGCGGGCGCTGAGCCATCCCTTCGGTGTTGCCGAGCGGGCGACGCGACTTGTGACCTGGACGCAGGCGGCGATTGGCCATGCGCTGGAACTTCTAAGAGTGGGTGAAAGCAAACTCGCTGCATCGATGCGTGCGCCGGCTGCCCTGCGCCACGGCGACGGAACCACGGGTCGGCACATCGATGCGCGGGGCCGCAATCTTCTTGAACTGGGTCCGCCGGCAATCGACCTTGTGACATGTGACGCGCGGGTTGCCGGTACCGGCGACATCATGATCGAGAATGCGATTGGTACACTGCTCGTTCCGGCAATCGCGGATCTTGCCGTAAGGCGGGACTTGGTCGCGGTCGTGGCCTATCGGGCCGGGGTAGGGGAGATCGGGATTGCGGGCTGGCCCACCGAAGGCTGGGTCGCCGCATGCCGCACCTCCGACGGACCGAAATTCTTCAGTGGCAACCTCGACAGCCTGCACGCAACGGCTGACGTTTTCGCCGGCGATATGAAAGTGCGCATGCTGAAGCATGTCGACGCACTGGCCAAGGGAAGCGCAATGATCACTGTCGCTGCGACGACATCCGCAGTGCCGGCACTGACCGGGTTGGCTGGGGCGGTCGACTATTCCGGCAAAGTCGCGCGTGCCTATCGTGCCGGCATCGAAGTCGTGACCGAAGACCTCAACCATCTCTACGCGCTCGAACGGATAACGTGGGCGCCGACCTCCGAGCGATCCCGCAAGCAGGCCGGATACTGAACCGACGACAAGACCTGACGGAGCCCCCCGCCGCCATGCATTACAGAAATCTCGGATCCACAAATCTCAAGGTCTCGCGGCTGTGGCTTGGCGGCATGTCGTTCGGCGATCCGGCCATGCGGCCCTGGGTGCAGGATGCGGCGACCAGCCGGCGCATCATCGCGCGTGCGATCGATCTTGGTATCAACACGATCGACACCTGTAACGCCTACTGCAAAGGCGTGAGCGAAGAGATCATCGGCGACATGGTCCACGAGCTCGGCGTTCGCGAGCGGATCGTCATCGCCACGAAGCTCGGCCTGCCGGCGGGGCCGGATGCCGGACCAAATGGCTCGGGGTACTCGCGCAAGCACATCATCGCCGCCTGCGAAGCGTCCTTGCGCCGTCTGAAGACGGATTACATCGATCTCTATCAGACACATATCTGGAAACCGGAAACGGAAATCGACGAGATGATCGAGGCGTTCGACAGCCTCGTGCGAGCGGGCAAGGTACTCTATGTGGGCGCCACCGACATGCCGGCCTGGCAGATGGCAAAGTCGGTCTATGGCGCGCGCCACGCGGGCCGTGCGGCCTTCGTGTCGATGCAGAACCACTACAATGCGCTGTGGCGCGAGGACGAGCGCGAACTCATCCCGTTCTGCCGCGCCGAGGGGCTCGGGCTCGTACCCTATAGCCCGCTCGGTCGTGGCTTCCTGTGTGGCGGTACCACCACCCGTCGCCAGAAGGACGAGATGATCCAGCGCTTCTATCCGCGCAGCGAAGACGTGGCCGTTGCCGCTGCGGTCGAAGCGCATGCGCGTGCACATGGGGCGACACCGGCGGCAGTCGCACTCGGCTGGGTGCTGACGACGCCCGGCGTCACCGCAACCGTGATCGGCGCCAGCTCGGTCGAGCAACTCGAACAGGCCATCAGCTATGCCGACAAGCCGCTCGATCGTGCCGCGATGGGTGCAATCGATGCCGCCTACGCGTTCCGTCCTTCAAAGGGACATGGCGGCTGAAAGAATGGGAGTCACCGTGCAATTCGACATCCATCCGGACATGAGCGACCTGCTTGCCGCAAAGCAGGTCGCACCCAAGGCGGGTGATTCCGACCTGCTGCGCAGCGGCTGGAACAATTACGGCGCGAGCATGAACCGGCCTTATCCCGACGGTATGGCGGTGACAGACGAGTTCCTCGATGTGCCCGGGGCCGGCAGTGACGGACGCATCCCGGTGCGCTTCTACCGGCCGCGGGGTGCCAGGGCGCCTGCACCCTGCGTCGTCTATCTGCATGGTGGCGCTTTCATCAAGGGCAGCCTCGACAGCGGTGATGCCATCGCCTGGGGAATTGCGGACCAGACAGGTTTCGTCGTGATGAGCGTCGATTACCGTCTGGCGCCGGAGAATGCCTTTCCGGCCGGTGTCGAGGATTGCTACGCCGCGGTGAAGCATCTGGCTGCTTCTGGCCAGCGTTTCGGCATCGATCCCGAGCGCATCGGCGTGTGGGGAGACAGTGCCGGCGGGAATATGGCGGCATCCATCTGCCTTATGGCGCGCGACCGCGGCGGCCCGAAGATCCGCGCCCAGGCGATCAACTATCCATGCCTGACCGACGACCTGAGTTCGCCCGCCTATATCGACATGGCCGAAGCGCCGGGCGTGCGCACGGCATCGATCGACAATGCGTGGAACCTCTATCTCGGAAAGGGCCGTCCGACGACGAATCCCTATGCCGCACCTTTGAAGGCCGCCGACCTTTCCCGTCTGCCACCGGCGCACGTTCACTACGCCGAGTATGACTGTCTGGCTGACGACGCAATCCGATACGCCGAGAAGTTGAGAGCGGCCGGTACCGACGTGACCTTGCGTTCGGCAAGGCGGATGATCCACGGCTATCTGCGCGCGCGCTTCACAGGACCCGACGCAGCGGCGGAGTTCGCCGCACCCTGCCGGTTCCTTGTCGCGCATCTCACCGGCTGACGGCGGATCGGAGCGAGCGGATGCTGGCGACAATCGGGCGACGGCTGGTCTGGGCGGTTCCGAACTGCATCCTGATCACGGCGATCCTGTTCTTCTGCGTCGCTGGCCTGCTTGGCAGCCCGGCCGCGCTGATGCTCGGACGTGACGCGACGCCTGACTCTATCGCCGAACTCAATGCGCGTCTGGGCTTCGATCGCCCGCTGTTCGTCCAGTATCTCGACTGGGTCAGCTCGGCGCTGGTCGGTGATTTCGGCCGATCCTTTTCAACGCACCAGACGGTAGCGCAGGCGATCCTGCCGAGGATACCGGTAACGCTCGAAATCGGCATTCTCGCGATCGGGCTTGCTACGGTGACGTCGATCACCTTCAGCAGCCTGCGCATTCCGCTCGCGCGCACGATGGCGACGGCGCTAGCGATTTTCGGTATTACGGTTCCCAATTTCGTGCTCGGCCTTGCGCTGATTTTTCTGTTTTCAGTCGGACTTGGTTGGCTTCCGTCGGTCGGCTGGAGCCCGTGGTCGTCCGGCATCGATACGCACTTCAAGCATATCCTGATGCCTGTAATAACGCTGTCGGCCTACTACTACGGCTCGTTCACGCTGGTCTACCAAGCCGAGTACGATGCGGTGCGCAAGCGGCTCTTCACGCGTGTGGCTAAGGCCAAGGGCCTAAGCGAATGGCAGGTATCCTCGCGACACGTGCTGCCGAACTCGATTCTGCCGATCATCACCTATATGGGCATCAGTCTGGGCCAGCTCATGGGCGGTGCGGTCGTGACCGAAACGCTCTTCTCGATCCCGGGAATCGGCAGCTTGTTCGTCGATTCCATCCTCGCGCGCGACTATCCGGTGATGCTCGCGATCGGCATGATCATCATCGTGACGGTCGTGGTCATGAACATCCTGGCGGACATTCTCTATGTCTTCGCCAATCCGCAGATCAGGATCGAGTGATGTTCCTCGATACCAGCAGATCGCCCGTTGAACGCCTTCTGGCCGTGCCATGGCCGGCCTTGCTCGGCACCACGATCATTGCGTGCGTGACACTCGCGTCGGTGTTCGCGCCCTATCTGAGCGGCATCGACCCGACGAAGAGCAGCGTCTTCTTTCTTGCTCCGCCGGGCGGGGAGAACTGGCTGGGAACCGACGATCTCGGCCGCGACATCTACACGCGCATGCTCTATGGCGGGCGTTCGTCGCTGCTGGTCGGAATCGGGGCAGCCCTCATCGCCACGCTGATCGGCGTGCCGGTGGGGCTCGCGGCGGGATACATGGGCGGCAAGGTCGATGTCGCGGCCGTGCAGTTCATCAACATGTTCATCGCCCTGCCAGGTTTGGTGCTGGCACTGATGATCACCGCAATGATCGGCCCGACACTCACGAACCTGATGATTGTCCTGGGCGTGGTGACTTGGCCGCGCGTGGCACGCCTTGTACGCGGCCAGGCCTTCGAGATCCGCGAGGCGCTTTTCGTCGAGGCCGCGCGGGCGGCGGGCGGCGGGGCCTTCTGGATCATCCGCCGGCACATTCTGCCCAACGCGATGCGCGTGATCGCGGCCCAGTTCGCGCTCTCGGTCGCCTATTCGATCTTCACATCGGCAAGCCTCAGTTTCCTTGGCCTTGGTGTGCCGCCGCCCACGCCGGACTGGGGCGGCATGGTGCGCAGCGGTCTCGACTATCTTGCCATCAACCCGATGATGAGCCTGGCACCGAGCTGTGCGGTCGCCTTCACGGTCCTCGGCTTCTACTCGATCGGGTCGAGCATCAAATGAGCAACATGCTGCTCTCAGTCGAGGGGCTAACCGTGGCGTTCGGCGCACGGGCGACGGCCGTCGTGCGCGACGTGGGCTTCGAGATGCGCCCGGGCGAGGTCGTCGCGCTCGTTGGCGAATCCGGTTCAGGCAAGTCGACCGTAGCTCTTTCGATCATGGGCCTGCTCGACCCGAAGTCCGCGCGCGTCGCCGGGCGGATCGGGCTTGCGCGCAAGCAGGGCGAGCGGGTGGATCTGGTCGGCCTGCCGGACGGCGAGTTCCGCCGCATCCGCGGCAACGACGTCGCGATGATCTTCCAGGAGCCGATGACCTCGCTCGACCCGATCTACCGGGTCGGCGACCAGATCGCCGAAGCGCTGTCGGTCCACCGCAAGCTCTCGGCGGACGACCGCCAGACCGAGGTGTTGCGCCTGCTGCGAATCCTCGGCGTGCCGTCGCCCGAGCGCACGGCGGAGCGCTTCCCACACGAGCTTTCCGGCGGCATGCGCCAGCGCGTGATGATCGCGATGGCGATCTCGTGCCAGCCGAAGCTCCTCATCGCCGACGAGCCCACGACGGCACTCGACGTGACGATCCAGGCCCAGATCGTCGACGAACTGCGTGCGCTGCAGCAGCAGACGGGCATGGCGATCCTCTTCATTACGCATGATCTGGGGCTCGTCGCCGAGATCGCCGACCGCGTACTCGTCATGTATGCCGGCAGGATCGTCGAGAGCGGACCGGTGCAAGAGGTCTTCGCGTCACCGAAAATGCCTTATACCGCCGGCCTGATGCGCTCGCGCCCGAAGATCGGTGGACGGCGCGCCGGTACGGGCCGGATCACGGCGATCCCTGGCAATGCGCCAAATCCCGCCGCATTGCCGGCCGGGTGTGCATTCCATCCGAGATGCGCCTTCTCGGAAGCTAACGTCTGCATCGCCGGCGAACCTGCCCTTGTAGAGGCCGCTCCCGGTCGCCACGTGCGCTGCGCGCGCTGGGCGGAGATCACGCCATGACGGACCATACCCCTCTCGTCGAAGTGAGCCGGCTCACCAAGCACTATCCGGTCCGCAAGGGTCTGCTGGGTCGTGAGACAGCCCGCGTGCGCGCAGTCGAAGAGGTCTCGTTCTCGATCGGCCGCAACGAGGTTCTCGGACTCGCCGGCGAGTCCGGCTCGGGCAAGTCGACGATCGGCCGCCTGCTGCTGCGCCTGATCGAGCCGACTTCGGGCAGCGTCGCCTTTGATGGGGCACGTGTGGAATCGATGTCGCCGGACGAACTGCGGGCCTTCCGCCGCCGCGCGCAGATCATCTTTCAGGATCCGTTCGCGTCGCTCGATCCGCTGATGACGGTCGGCCAGTCAATCGCCGAGCCGCTGATCATCCAGAACATCGCCAGCGGCTCGGCGCTGGACGATCGCGTGGCCGGGCTTCTTGATGCCGTCTCGCTCCCGCGCGATTTCGCGCGCCGCCCGCCCGATGCGCTGTCCGGCGGCCAGCGCCAGCGCGTGGTCATTGCGCGCGCACTCGCGGTCGATCCGGCGTTCATCGTGGCCGACGAACCCGTCTCGGCCCTCGACGTGTCGATCCAGGCGCAGGTACTCGCCCTTCTCGAGACCTTGAAGGCGCGCCGCTCGCTGTCGATGCTGTTCATCTCGCACGACATCGCCGTGATGGAATATGTCTCGGACCGCATCGCGGTCCTCTATCTGGGGCGCGTCATGGAGATCGGCCCGGCAGCCGACGTCGTCAGCACGCCGCGTCATCCCTACACAGAAGCGCTTGTTTCGGCGGTTCCCGGCGGAGCCGGACGTGAACGCATCCTGCTGAAAGGTGAAGCGCCGAACGCGGCCGATCCGCCCTCGGGCTGCGTTTTCCGTACGCGCTGTCCGTACGCGCTCGCTGATTGCGCGGCCATCGTGCCGCCCCTGCGTGAAGTTTCCCCGGGCCATTTCAAGGCCTGCATCCGCGACGACCGACCCTGATTGATGGAGAGAAACATGATTGCCAGGACACTGAAAACCGCGTGCCTTGCCTTGGGTCTCGTCCTTGCGGGCGGCTCGGCAAGTGCGCAAGACGGACCGCCAGTCTATGGCGGTACGCTCAACGTGTCGCTGCCGAACGATGCGAAGTCACTTGATCCGACCTACCAGATCAACTTCACCGAGCGCCAGCCGCTCTACCTGATCTACAACACGCTGGTCGGTCTGACTCCCGATTTCTCGTATTCGCCGGAGCTTGCCGAGCGTTGGGAACTGACGGATGGCGGGCGCAAGCTTGTCTTCCACCTGCGCGCGGGCGTTAAGTTCCATGACGGCACGGATTTTGACGCCGCCGCCGTCAAATGGAACATCGAGCACCGCCTCAATCCGGAGACAGCCTCGCCTTCACGCCTTCTTCTCGCCGAGCAGATCGCGTCGGTCGAGACCGACGGACCGCTTCGCGCGATCATCAACCTGAAAGGTCCGTCGCCAAATCTGCTCGGCATGTTCGCCCAGCGCGAGGGCTTCATGATCTCGCCGGCTGCGGCCGCAAAGCTCGGCAAGGAGATCGGCACGAAGCCGGTCGGCACTGGCCCGTTCGTGTTCAAGGAGTGGGATCCGGGCAACCGGCTGGTCGTCGAGAAGAATCCTGCCTATTGGGAGAAGGGTAAACCATACCTCGACCGGATCGTGTTCCTGCAGACGGCGAACCCGGTCGTCGGCGTCCCGCGGCTGATGACGCGTGAGCTCGATTTCGTCGCGGCCCTGACACCGACCGACATTCGCCCGCTCGAAGGCCGGCCGGGGGTAAAGTTGAGCCGCAGCCCCGGCAACCGCTGGATGGCGCTTCAGATGCGCATGGACAAGCCGCCTTTCGACAACATCAAGCTACGCCAGGCGATGGCCTACGCGATCGACCGCAAGCGCATCGTCGACATCGTCATGGGAGGCAAGGCCGATGTGGCCGACGGACCCACGCCGCCCGGCCTCTGGTGGTTCGATGCCGACGTAAAGGGCTATGCCTATGATCCGGCCAAGGCGCGCGCCCTGCTCGCCGAACCTGGCGTGAAGCCTGAGGGCGAACTCGTCCTGTCGGTCAGCCCCGTCGCGATCAACCAGCAGGTCAGCCAGCTTGCCCAGGAGCAGTTGCAGGCGGTCGGCCTCAAGGTGCGCATTGAGCCGGTATCGGTGAGCGACTGGTATCCCCAGTTGCTGAAAGGCGCGATCAACTTCCTGCCGATCCGCTGGTCCCAGCGCCCGGACCCCGACGGCTTGCTGAGCTATCTCTATCACAGCAAGTCGGGCCACAACTCCAGCGTCTACGTCAATCCGGAACTCGACTCGCTGCTCGACCGGGCGCGGGCAATGGAGGATCGGACCGCGCGCCAGGCACTCTACAAGCAGGCACAAGCGATCATCGTGCGCGACGTCCCTTACATCTACATCTTCCATTCGATCGAGTTCGCGGCGATGCGCGACGAGGTTCGCAACTATGTCTGGATCCCGGACGAGATCCCGCGCTTCCGGGAGGTGTGGAAGACGCGTTAGCGCGCGGCGGCATTCCGCGCATCGGAACGGTCCGGCCGGCGGCGCTCCGCCGACCGGACTTCGTCCCGGTGGGCGAGACATTCGGCGGCGAACCGGGCCGAGCGCTCGACGAACGTGCGGACCCGGGCGGCGGCAAGCTGCCCCTCGCGCCGGACGAGGGCGTCCGTCAGTCCGGCGAGATACTCGACGGTTCCCTGCCTGTATTCGGGTGTGGCAAAGCGCGTGGTTGTCGAGCGCAGGTAGCGGATGCGCGTACGCAGAGACGTCATCAGACCGTAGGCGACGGCGTTGCGGGCTCCGCGCATCATC
>JBIKWI010000253.1:0-3971 GCA_044356395.1 Tagaea sp.
GATGACGGCAGCCGGGACGGGACCTGGACCGCCCTGCGCGCCGCGCGTGCAGCCGACAGTCGGGTGAAGCTTGTCCGCCTGTCGCGGAACTTCGGCAAGGATGTGGCGTTGACGGCGGGCCTGCGTCGCGCGCAGGGCCGGGCCGTCGTCCTCATGGACGCCGATCTGCAGCACCCGCCGGAGTTGATCCCAGCCTTGATCGAGCGGTGGCGGGACGGACTCGACATGGTCTACGCGGTGCGCACCTCGCGCGCTGGAGATTCGTTCCTGCGGCGCTGGTTCAGCAAGCTCTTCTACCTGCTGTTCTCGGGTCTCTCCGATGTCGCGATCCCGGCCGGTGCCGGCGATTTCCGCCTGCTCGACCGGCGGGTCGCCGACGTATTGCGCGACATGCCCGAGCGGGCCCGCTTCATGAAGGGGCTCTATGCGTGGGTCGGCTTCCGGCATGGCGGCGTTCCGTTCGAGCCGCCGCCGCGCACGACCGGCCGCACCTCGTTCTCGCCGCACCGGCTGTTCCGCTTCGCAGTCGATGCGCTTGCAAGCTTCAGTACCGTACCGCTGGTCGCGAGCGGCTATATCGGCCTTTTTCTCGCGGTTCCAGCACTCGTCCTGAGCATCTACTTCATCGTCCGCACGCTCTTCCAAGGCGTCGACGTGCCGGGCTACGCGTCGGTGATCGTCGCCGTCCTGATGCTTGGCAGCATCCAGCTCCTCACGCTCGGCCTGTTCGGCGCCTATCTCGGCCGTGTGTTCGAGGAGGTTAAGGGACGTCCGCTGTTCGTCGAAAGCGATACGCTGGGTTTTGCCGACGACCGGGACGTCGACGCGCGCAGGCGGCCCGAAACCCCGCATGGTCGCTGACACGCCGCTGCGTGTGCACGCCATCGGCGCCGGTATCGCATGCGCGATCCTGTCGCTTGCCGTCGGCCTTTCGGCCGAGCTCCAGATGTTCGGCGACGGATCGATCTTCGCCTACTCGGTCGCGGTCGCGGATGCCTGGGAATTCCACTGGCGCAACATCTCCGGGCGCCTGTTCAGCTACGTCTTCGTCTATATCCCGGCCGAGGCGGTCGTGGCGTTCACGGGCAGCGCGCGGGCGGGCATCTTCGCCTACGGCCTGCTGCTGTTCGCGGCACCTGCGCTCTCGCTTGCCGCGACCCGCACCCTCGACCGCACGCAAGGACGCACGATCTTCGTCTTCGCCTGTCTCTCCAACTCCTGCCTGCTGCCCTTCGTCTTCGGCTTTCCGACCGAGATGGCCATGGCGCATGCGCTCTTCTGGCCGACGCTCGCCGCCTGTCTCCATGCGCCGGCACGCCGCCGCTGGAGTGCAGCCATCTTCGGCCTGATGCTGGCGTTGGTGCTGACACACGAAGGCGGCGTCGTGCTCGCCGCAGCGATCGTGGCAGCCGCTTCGCTGCACGGGTTCCGCACCGGGCCGTTCGGCCGGACAGCGCTCGCCCTTCTCGGCGCGCTGGCGGTCTGGTCCGTCGTGAAGATCCTGCTGCCGCCGGACGCCCACATCGCCGGCGTGCTGGGCGCCGCCGCGTTCAAGTTCATCGCACCGGGGAATCTCGCCGATCCGGCGTTCCTGCTCTGGGCGACGGCGATTGCGGCCCAAGTCGCTCTTTTCGCCGTTTTACGTCGTCCGGCTCTTGTGACCGGCATCGTCGTCGGCGCGCTTGCCGTCTACTGGTTCGTCTTCGACCGCGCGCTGCTGGCCGAGGCGCGCTACTCGCTGCGCACGGTCCTGCTGGTCGGGACTCCGATCCTCGGCGCGTTCGCCGTCGTGATGATGATGCCCGTCGAAAGGCTGCACACATCGCCTTATGCCCGGCTCGTCGTGCCGCTGCGCGAGTTGCTGGCACGCCTCGATCCGCGGATGCTTGCCGGCGCGTTGGCCATCAGCCTGCTCGTCCACGGCGTCGAGACGGCCAAGTTCGTTGCCGGATGGATCGATTACAAGGCAGCAGTGCAAGCGCTCGCGACCGGCGCTGACTCCGATCCGGATCTGGGCGACGCGAATTTCGTCTCCGCCCGGCGGATCGCGGCGGACGCGAACCGGCTTGCGTGGAACTCGACCACGCCGTTCCTGTCGGTGCTGGCCACGCCCGGCTTCGATCCGGCGCGACTCGTCGTCGACCCCGAGGCCGGATATTTCTGGCTGTCCTGCCCGACCGCCACCCGCAGCGCCGTACGCGGAACGGCGATACCCGCAGGTGCGCGCGAGCTTGTCCGCCGGCACGCGTGTCTCAATCGCTAGGCGGCAACATGCGACCGAGCGTGCCGTCGCGGCGGACGAAATGGTGGAACAGGGCAGCACCGACATGCGCCAGCACGAGGCCGACCAGTGCGAACGCCGCGAACGCGTGCGCGATCAGGACCGGTTCCGACGCCGCCCGGTCCGGCGCCGTCAGGGCCGGAAGCGGGATCGTGCCGAAGAGGTTCAAGGCGGGATAGAGCGAGACGCCGATCCAGCCGAGGACCGGCACGACGATCAGCAGCAGGTAAATCCACGCATGCACGAGCGTGGCGGTCGCGCGCTGCCAGGGCTCGAGGCCCGGGTCCTCCGGGGGCACGCTGCGCCGGATGCGGTTTGCCAGCCGCAGCACGACGAGCCCGAGCAGCACGACGCCGAGCAGCTTGTGGAGATCGTAGAGGCCGAACGTATCGGTCAGCCACGCCCACAGGTTCGGCTCCGGCGCGCCGACCGTCATGACGATGCCGAGTGCCACCTGAAGGATGACCAAGGCTGCCATCAGCCAGTGAAGGAACCGCGCAAGCGGGCTGTAGGTGTGGACCGGATCGGGCATGGAGGCCTCCTGCGAATTGGAGCGTATCATACCCCTGATCGGGCTTGACCGGATTGCCTGTGTACTAATGTAGAACCCATCAGGCTTCCGGCGAGCAAGGAGAGCAGGACCGCGTGACCCAGATCGACGAACCGAAGCCAACCCTGCGCGGTCTCGATGCCGCATCTGTCGCGACCCGCCTGCGCGAGGACGGACCCAACGAGTTGCCGCAGCCCGACCGGCGAACGCCGCTGCGGATCGTCCTCGAGGTCGTCCGCGAGCCGATGCTTGCCCTGCTTCTCGCCGGCGGGGTGATCTACCTGCTGCTCGGCAATCTGCACGAAGCGCTCATCCTGCTCGCCTTCGCCATCCTGTCCGTTTCGATCACGGTCGTGCAGGAAGCGCGCACCGAGCGCGTGCTCGAAGCACTGCGCGATCTCACGAGCCCGCGCGCGCTCGTCATCCGCGAGGGCACGCGCGTGCGTGTGGCCGGGCGCGATGTGGTGCGCGGCGACCTGCTCGTCCTGGCAGAAGGCGACCGCGTACCAGCCGACGCGGTCGTGCGCGAATGCCATGATCTGGAGACCGACGAATCGCTGCTGACCGGCGAATCGGTGCCCGTGCGAAAGCGCGTGGCCGGCCCGGAAGCGATGCCGGAACGCCCGCGCCCGGGCGGCGACGATCTGCCGTACGTGTTCTCGGGCGCGCTCGTCGTCCGCGGCAGCGCCATCTGCGAAGTGATCGCGACCGGTGCACGCAGCGAGATCGGCCGCATCGGCCAGTCCCTTGGCGCGCTCGAAGCCGAGCCGCCGCGCCTCCAGGCGCAGACGCGCCGCGCCGTCCGGATGTTCGCCACGATCGGTGGTGCCGTGAGCATCCTTGCCGTCGTTCTCTACGGGACGCTGCGTGGCGGATGGCTCGATGCGATCCTCGCCGGCGTGGCGCTGGGCATGTCGATGCTGCCCGAGGAATTCCCCGTCGTGCTCACCGTCTTCATGGCGATGGGGGCGTGGCGAATCTCGCGTGCGCGCGTGCTGACGCGCCGTGCCGCTGCCATCGAGACCCTTGGCTCGGCGAGCGTGCTGTGCACCGACAAGACCGGCACCTTGACCGAAAACCGCATGGCGGTCGCCGAACTGCGATTGCTGGACGGCGCCACGTTCCGCCCCGGCAAGGCAG
>JBIKWI010000092.1:0-13612 GCA_044356395.1 Tagaea sp.
CCGAGAACTTCGTGAACTGCCCGTCGAAGCGCAGGCGTACCGTGCCGATCGGGCCGTGACGCTGCTTGCCGAGGATGACCTCGGCCACGTTCATCACCTGCTCGCCGCGCTCCTGCCATTTCTGGTGCCGCTCGTTGAACTTGCTTTCGTCTTCCTCGGGGCGGCGCGAGGGCTCGGAGCGGCTGTGATAGTACTCCTCGCGATAGACGAACATGACGACGTCCGAGTCCTGTTCGATCGTGCCCGATTCGCGAAGATCTGAGAGCTGCGGTCGCTTGTCCTCGCGCTGCTCGACCGCACGCGAGAGCTGCGACAGCGCCACGACCGGCACGTCGAGTTCCTTGGCGAGCGCCTTCAGGCCGCGCGTGATGGCCGAGATTTCCTGCACGCGGCCTTCCGCCCGGCTGCCCGGCGGCGGGGCCAAGAGCTGCAGATAGTCGATCACGATCAGCCCCAGCCCGTGCGTGCGCTTCAGGCGGCGTGCGCGCGTGCGCACGGCCGACACCGACAGGGCCGGCGTGTCGTCGATATGCAGCGGCAGCGTGGCGAGGCGCTGGGCGGCCTCGACGAATTTCGGGAAATCCTCGCCCGAAACCTCGCCGCGCCGGATCTTGTCCGACGGGACTTCGACCTGTTCGGACAGAAGCCGGTTGGCGAGCTGCTCGGCCGACATTTCGAGCGAGAAGAAGGCGACCGTGCCGCCTTCGGCGTCCGGGTCGTCCTTGTCGAGGCCTTCGAGCGTCGCGCGTTCCAGCCACGCCTGGCGGGCGAGGGCCGCGTTGAACGCGATCTTGGTGGCAAGCGCCGTCTTGCCCATCGACGGACGGCCGGCAAGGATGATCAGGTCCGACTTGTGCAGGCCGCCGAGCTTGTCGTCGAGATCGGTGAAGCCCGTGGTGATGCCGGTGACGGCCCCGTCGCGCTTGAAGGCGAGGGTGGCCATGTCGATGGCCGCCGTCAGCGCCTTGTTGAACGTCTTGAAGCCGCCTTCGACCTGGCCCTTCTCGGCAAGATCGAACAGCTTCTGCTCGGCCGCCTCGATCTTGGCGTTGGCGTCGCTGTCGACGTCGAACGCGAATGCCTCGTTGACGACATCGGTGCCGATGTCGATCAGCTGGCGGCGCAGATAGAGGTCGAAGATGCGCTGCGCGTAGTCCTGCGCGTTGATGATCGTGACGGCGGCGGCCTGCAGGCGGGCCAGATACTCGGCGCCGCCGATCTCGGCCAGCTCGCCGTCGTGTTCGAAATAGTTCTTCAGCGTGGCGGCGTTCGCCTGCTGGCCCTTCTGCACGAGCTTGCCGACCGCATCGTAGATGCGCCCGTGCCGGCCGTCGGCGAAATGCTCGGGCAGCAGCAGCTCGCTGACCTTCTCGAAGGCGCGGTTGTTGGCCAGCAGGGCCGCCAGCAACCCCATCTCGACTTCGAAATTGTGGGGCGGGATCCGCGGCGCCGGCTCGTCGCCGGTGCGGGTGGGGAACGGCGCGACGTTGCTGGGAAGGGGTGTTTCCATCGGGGTCGCGACCATAGGCGCGTCTGCTCTCGGGCAACAATCGAATTGCGACGGATCGACTCGATTTGGAAGTTATCCAGTGGATTGTGTGGACAACATCGGTTGGCCTGCAAGGAACGAAAAACGGCGCGCGTCGGATGGACGCGCGCCGCTGATCGGCAAGATCGACGAAGAAAAAGGAAGGTGAGGGGCTTACGCCTCTTCCTTCTCGTCCTTTGCCTTCGTCTTGCGGGCCTTCTTGGCCGGCTTCTCGGCCGGCGCTTCTTCGGTCGCGGCGGCGGCCTCTTCGGCGGCCGGCGCTTCTTCCGGCGCCGTCAGCTCGGCCGGCGGTGCGGCTTCGGCCGTCGGCTTGGGCGCCTTGCCCTCGGCCTGGAGCTTCGCTTCTTCCGGGGTCTGGGCGATGTTGACGGTGATCGCGACGGCGACTTCCGGATGGAGCGCGAGGCGGGTCTTGAACAGGCCCAGCGCCTTGATCGGCTGGTCGAGCAGGACCTGCGCGCGCGTGACGGTCACGCCGCCTTCGGTGACGGCGACGGCGATGTCGCGGCTCGAGACCGAGCCGTACAGCATGCCGCTCTCGCCGGCCTGGCGGATAATCACGACGGCGAACTTGTCGCCCATCTTTGCGGCGACGGCTTCGGCGTCGGCGCGCTGCTTGAGGTTCTGGGCCTCGAGCTGGGCGCGCTGCTTCTCGAAGAACGCCATGTTCTCCTTCGTCGCGCGCATCGCCTTCTTCTGCGGCAGCAGATAGTTGCGCGCGAAGCCGGGCTTCACCTTGACCACGTCGCCCATCTGGCCGAGCGATTCGATCCGTTGCAGCAGAATTACGTCCATCTGGGACATGTCTTGTCTCCTTGACCTTGCCGTCGTTCGATTTGGGTTACGAGTTCGGCGGCGAGCCCTTGGGCCCGCGCGCCTTGAGGTTTGCGTAGGGTTCGATGAGGCCGAGCACCGCGAGCACGACGATCGGCCAGCCGAAGACGATGACGGAGCCGTAGACGGCACCCAGCGCCATGCCGCGCCAGTTGAGGTTCCGGATCAGCGAATGGACGACGCCCAGCCCCGCGAGCGCGTAGACCGCGACGAGGATCACCATCATGTTGCGCGAGGCGAAGCCGCCGAAGCCCTCGAAGAACGAGCCGAGCGCGAAGATCGCGGTGAGGCCCATCAGCCAGACAGGCAGTTCGAGGTCCGCCATCGACGGCGACGGGCGGCGGTTGACGCCGGCGCGCCGGACGATGGCCTGCCCGAGGATCCCGTTGAGCAGCGTCATGATCATCCACGACACGGCGACGACGCCGGCGAACAGGCGCGCGATCTGGGACGCGAACTCTTCCAGATTGGCGATCTCGAGGCCCGCCGGGCCGCGCAGGCGGCGGAACGTCTCGACGATGAAGGTCTCGAGCGTGCCCTCGAGCCCGCCCGGCTGGCCCGCGAACGAGAGCGCCACGCCGGCGAAAAGCGCGCTCGACAGCGCGAGCAACGCCACGACGAGCCCGCCCGACGGGTACCAGTCGATTCCGCCGTTCGCCGCACCGTCGGCCGCCGGACGCCACAGCAGAGCCTGACGCACGATGACGATGACGGGGGCGGCATTCGCCACCGTATAGATCAGCGCGAAGACGAAGCCGCCGGCGATGAACGTGACGACGATCCCGGCGATCGACGCGATCGCAACCGCACCCGTACCCATCCACAGGCCGACCGCGAACAGCGGCAGCTGCGCCAGGTAGGCGAGCAGGAAAGCGGCGGGCGAAGCGGTCAGAAGCGAGGCGTAAACCAGCGCACTCGCCGAACCCGCTACGACCGCGATCATCGCGTAAGTCGTCGGCATCTGCCGTCCTTTATCGGGAGGTGCGGGGCCGGCGCTCGTCGCGCGCGGCCCCGCAGCGGCCCGGTTACTTCAGCACGTAGGGCAGCAGCCCGAGGAAGCGTGCGCGCTTGATCGCGCGCGCCAGCTCGCGCTGCCTTGGTGCCGAAACGGCCGTGATGCGCGCCGGGACGATCTTGCCGCGCTCCGAGACGAAACGCTGGAGCAGGCGGATGTCCTTGTAGTCGATCTTCGGCGCGTTGGGGCCCGAGAAGGGGCACGACTTGCGGCGGCGGAAGAACGGACGACGGCCACCGAAGCCGCCGCCACCTTCACCGCGCTCGCCGCGTTCGCCACGCTCGCCGCGTTCGCCCGAGGAACGTTCGTTCGAGGGATTCGCCATGGCTCAGATCGCTCCTTCGACAGCGGCGGGTTCGCCGGCATCCGCATCGCGGCGGCGGGGACGGAAGTTGTCGCGGTCGCCGTAGCGCCCGCCGCCTTCGCGGTCGCCGCGGCCTTCGCGCTCGTCGCGCTTCTGCATCATCGCCGACGGCGCTTCGTCGATCGCTTCGACGCGCACGGTCAGGTGACGCAGGATGTCCTCGTTGAGGCCCATCGTGCGCTCCATCTCGGCGATCGCCTTGGCGGGCGCTTCGATGCACAGCAGCACGTAGTGCGCCTTGCGGTTCTTCTTGATGCGGAAGGTCAGCGAGCGCAGACCCCAATACTCGCGCTTCTTGACCTCGCCGCCCAATGTCTTGAGCGTTTCGGTGAACTGGTCGGCAAGCGCATCGACCTGGGGCTGAGCCAGATCCTGACGCGCGATGAATACGTTCTCGTAGAACGCCATCGGCAGCTCCTCTCGGGTTTCGGACCCAAAGCACCCGCGACAACCGATTGCCGCCGCAGGCCCGGGTCCAAGCCGCCATCTGTGCCCATCGGGGGCCGGGGAAGGCGGCAAGGAGAACGGACGGGATATGGCCCCGTCCGTCGTGAAGGAGCGGGGGTATACACGTTATGCACCGGCCCCGCAAGAGCGGGGTCCGGAAGGGGTTTTTTCAGCTTCCGTGGCCGCGGTGCTGCATCCCGCCGCCGGGGGCAGGGGCGCGCAGCGCCTGCACCGCGACCGTCGCCTCGATCTTGCCGGCACGCTCGAAGGTCAGCGTCACGGCGAAGCTCTGGCCGGCCTTCAGGGGGGCTTTCAGGTCGAGGAGCATCACATGCAGGCCGCCGGGCTGCAGGACCGTCGGCGAGCCGGGCGAAACCTCGATCGCGTCCACGGGACGCATCTGGGCGACGTTGCCGACCATGATGTGGTTGTGCAACTCGACCTTGCCCGCAACGGCCGAAGTCGCCGAAAGCAGCTTGTCGGGCCCGGAGCCGACATTGTGCAACGTCATGTACGCCGCGCCGTTCCTGGCCTCGCCCGCACTGGCGCGTGCCCACGCCGTCTCCACGCGGATCGGCGCCTGCTGGGCAAGTGTCGGTGCGGCCGTCAGCAGCAGCAAGGCGGCAAGGGCGATCTGGCGGAGCATGGTTCATCCATTTCAAGGAGTTATACGTCTTAGCTCTCAATTTTAGCGAGGGAGGCCGGAAACGCAACCGGGCATATCGTCGCGCGGCGGCAACTTGACTCGGGAATGTGCGACGGCTACGGGAGCGCTCCGCCGTGCCCAAGAATTCGACAGGATTTCCCAGACGATGCGCGCATTCACGTTTCCCGGCCAAGGCAGCCAGACCCCCGGCATGGGCCGCGATCTGGCCGCTGCCTTTCCCGCCGCCCGGCTCGTGTTCGAGGAAGTGGACGAAGCTCTCGGCCAGAAGCTTTCCAAGCTGATGTTCGAAGGCCCGGCCGACGAACTGACCCTGACCGCCAATGCCCAGCCCGCCCTGATGGCCGTCTCGATGGCCGTGATGCGCGTGCTGGAGAGCGAGGCGAAGCTCGATCTGGGCAAGCACGTGTCGTTCGTGGCCGGCCATTCGCTGGGCGAGTATTCGGCACTCGCCGCCGCGGGCACGTTCACGCTCGCCGATGCCGCACGCCTGCTGCGCAAACGCGGCGACGCCATGCAGAAGGCGGTCCCGGTCGGCACCGGCGCCATGGCTGCCCTGCTGGGGCTCGACCTGCCGGCAGCCGAAGAGGTTGCGGCCGCATCGCGTCCCTCGCCCGAGGGCAGGGACGAAGTCTGCGAATGCGCCAACGACAACGCGCCGGGGCAGGTCGTCGTCTCGGGTCACAAGGGTGCGGTCGAGCGTTCCATCGAGATCGCCAAGACCAAGGGCGCCAAGCGCGCCATGCTGCTTCCGGTCAGCGCGCCCTTCCACTGCTCGCTGATGCAGCCCGCCGCCGACGTGATGCAGGAAGCGCTCGCTGCCGTGAAGATGGCGCCGCCGCGCATCCCGCTTGTCGCCAACGTCACGGCTTCCGCCGTCTCCGACGCGGGCGAGATCGCGAAGCTTCTCGTGCGCCAGGTTACCGGCCGCGTCCGGTGGCGCGAATGCGTGTCGTACATGAAGGCGCAGGGCGTGGCGCAGGCCTACGAACTCGGTGCCGGCAAAGTGCTTTCGGGCCTCGCCAAGCGCATCGAGCCGGAGGTCGCCGGCATCGCGCTCAACGGGCCGGCCGACATCGAAGCCTTCGTGAAGACGCTTTAGGGAGTGGCGGAAATGTTCAGCCTTGAAGGCAAGTGCGCGCTCGTCACGGGCGCTTCGGGCGGGATCGGTGGCGCAATCGCGCAGGCGCTTGCCGCCGCGGGCGCCAAGGTCGCCCTTTCGGGCACGCGCGTGGAACCGCTCGAGGCGCTCAAGGTCAGGATCGGCGAGCGCGCGTTCGTGTGCCCGGGCGATCTGGGCGATGCGGCGGCGACCGAGAAGCTGTTCAAGGATGCCGAAGCGGCCCTCGGGCAGGTCGACATCCTCGTCAACAATGCCGGCCTCACGCGCGACGGCCTTGCCATGCGCATGAAGGACGACGACTGGCAGAAGGTCATCGACGTCAATCTCTCGGCGGGCTTCCGCCTGTCGCGCGCGGCCCTGCGCGGCATGATGAAGCGCAAGTGGGGCCGCATCGTCGGCATCACGTCCATCGTCGGCGTCACCGGCAATCCGGGCCAGGCGAACTATGCCGCCGCGAAGGCCGGCATGATCGGCATGTCGAAGGCGCTGGCGCAGGAAGTCGCCTCGCGCGGCATCACGGTCAATTGCGTGGCGCCGGGCTTCATCGTTTCGCCGATGACGGAGGCGCTGAGCGACGACCAGAAGTCGCGCCTGCTCGGCGGTATCCCGCTCGGCCGCATGGGCAATGCCGACGAGGTTGCCGCCGCCGTCGTCTATCTCGCCAGCGAGCAGGCGGCATATGTGACGGGGCAAACGCTGCACGTGAATGGCGGCATGGCGATGATTTGAGGCCGGCACGCACTCGCAAGCGGTTGATCGCAAACCGTTTCGCGGGCTAGTCAACCGACCGAATTCCGTGTTACCAAGCCGCGACTTATGCAATCGACTCCGTCTTGACCGGATGACCGGGAAGTCGGAGCCTAGAGGGTGCCGTCCCGGCGGATCCAAGGATCCGTGCAGGGCCGATGCCGAGCCGAACGAGAGGAACAAAATGAGCGACATCGCCGAACGCGTTAAGAAGATCGTCGTCGAGCATCTGGGCGTCGAGGATGCCAAGGTCACCGAGAACGCCAGCTTCGTCGACGATCTGGGCGCGGACAGCCTCGACACGGTCGAGCTCGTCATGGCGTTCGAAGAGGAATTCGGCATCGAGATCCCCGACGACGCCGCCGAGAAGATCTCGACCGTGAAGGACGCGATCGAGTTCATCGGCAAGGCCAAGGCCTGAGTTCCGGCCGCTCGGAGTGCAATCCATGCGTCGCGTCGTCGTAACGGGCCTCGGTCTGGTCACGCCGCTCGGCTGCGGGGTCGAGGCGACCTGGAAGCGTCTGGTGGCCGGCGAGTCCGGCCTTGGCGCCATCCAGGCGTTCGACGTCTCCGACCTTCCTTGCAAGGTCGCGGCGAGCGTTCCGCGTGGCGACACGGCGTCGGGTGGCTTCAATCCCGACGACTGGGTGCCGCCCAAAGACCAGAAGAAGATGGACGAGTTCATCGTCTTCGCTTTGGCGGCGGCCACGCAGGCGGTCGAGGATTCGGGCTGGAAGCCGACCGACGAGGAAGACCAGGACCGGACCGGCGTGATGATCGGCTCGGGCATCGGCGGCCTGCAGACGATCTATGACGGCTCGATCACGCTCAAGGAGCGGGGACCTCGGCGCATCTCGCCGTTCTTCATTCCGGCAGCGCTGATCAACCTCGCGTCGGGCCACCTGTCGATCAAGTACGGCTTCCGCGGGCCGAACCACTCGGCCGTGACGGCGTGCGCCACGGGCGCGCATGCCATCGGCGATGCGGGCCGTCTCATCATGCTCGGCGATGCCGACGTCATGGTGGCAGGCGGTGCCGAGGCGGCGATCTGCCGTCTGGGGATCGCGGGCTTCGCGGCCGCACGCGCGCTTTCGACCGGTTACAACGACGAACCGACCCGCGCCTCGCGGCCGTGGGACAAGGGACGCGACGGCTTCGTGATGGGCGAGGGTGCCGGCGTGGTCGTTCTTGAAGAGTACGAGCACGCAAAGAAGCGCGGCGCCAGGATCTATGCCGAACTCACCGGCTACGGCCTTTCGGGCGACGCGCACCACATCACCGCACCGTCCGAAGACGGCAGCGGCGGTTTCCGCGCGATGACGGGCGCGCTGCGCAATGCCAAGCGCAACATCGAGGACATCGACTACATCAACGCGCACGGCACTTCGACGCCGCTCGGTGACGAGATCGAGCTTGGTGCGGTCAAACGCCTGTTCGGCCAGCACGCCTACAAGCTTTCGATGTCGTCGACGAAATCGGCGATCGGGCATCTGCTGGGGGCGGCCGGCGGCGTCGAGGCGATCTTCTCGATCCTGGCGCTGCGCGACCAGGTGGCGCCGCCCACGCGCAATCTCGAAAACCCGTCGGACGGCTGCGACATCGACCTCGTGCCGATCCACGCCAAGCCGCGCAAGATCCGGCATGCGCTGTCCAATTCCTTCGGCTTCGGCGGTACGAACGCGGCCGTGATCTTCTCCAAGCTCGACTGACGGGTCGCGCCGTTGCGGCCGGCCAGATACCTCGCTCTCGCCGCCGCTCTGATCGTGCTGGCCGGCTGTGCCGGTGCGTGGCGCCTGTGGTCGCTTTATGCCGGTCCCGGACCGTCCGCCGTCGCGATCCAACTCGTCGTGCCGCGGGCCAGCGGCAGGGAGGAGACGGCCGCCCTGCTTGCCGCCAACGGCGTGATCGCGAGTTCGCTTGCCTTCGGGCTCGGAACGCGGATCGACGGGCTTTCGACGCGCCTGAAGGCGGGCGAGTACCTGTTCGCGGCCGGCATCTCGGCACGCGCCGCCGCCGAGCTGTTGGCGAGCGGGCGCACCGTGCAAAGGCGCGTGACGATCGCGGAAGGGCTGACGGTGGCCCAGGTCGCGGGACTTTTGCGGGCCGCCGAAGGCATGGAAGGCGACATCGATCCGCTGCCGCCTGAAGGCAGTCTTCTGCCCGAGACCTATTTCTACAGCTGGGGCGATGCGCGGGCGCGCACGGTCGAACGCGCCCAACGGGCGATGCGCGAAACGCTTGCCGAACTCTGGCCGAAGCGCGCCGCCGACCTTCCGTTCGCCACGGTGCAGGAAGCGGTCGTGCTCGCCTCGATCGTCGAGCGCGAAACGGCGCACGCCGACGAGCGCGGGCGCGTTGCGGGCGTGTTCGTCAACCGGCTGCGCCAGCGCATGCGCCTGCAGGCGGATCCCACGGTCGCCTACGGGATCGATCCGGCCGGACCGCTCGGGCGGCCCTTGAGTCGCGCCGATCTCGAGACCCGCCATGCGTGGAACACCTATACGAACGAAGGTCTGCCCCCCACGCCCATCGCCAATCCGGGGCGTGCCTCGATCGAGGCGACGCTCAATCCGCAGAAGACCGACGAACTTTATTTCGTCGCCGACGGAGACGGCCGGCACGTGTTCGCGCGGACGCTCGCCGAGCACAACCGCAATGTCGCCCGGCTGCGCGAGATCGAACGCGCGCGGGCGACGAGGAACTGACGGCATGCGCACGCGCGTGAAAATCTGCTGCATCTCGTCGGTCGCAGAAGCGCAACTCGCGATCCGGCACGGCGCCGACGCGCTCGGGCTCGTCGGGCCGATGCCGAGCGGACCCGGCGTCATCGATCTTGCCGAAGCCGCAGGGATCGCCGCGTGCGTCCCGCCGCCGGTCGCGACGTTCCTGCTTTCCAGCGAGACTGGCGCTGCCGGGCTGATCGCGCAGGTGCGGGCTTGCCGGCCGACCGCACTGCAGATCGTCGATGCGGTCGACGATCCGTCGGTCTATGCGGCCGTCCGCGAGGCTTGCCCCGGCATCAGGCTCGTGCAGGTGATTCACGTGACCGGGCCGGAGAGCGTGACCGAAGCGCAAAGCCTGTCGGCGCATGTCGACGCGTTTCTGCTCGACAGCGGCAATCCGAACCTACCGGTCAAGGAACTCGGCGGAACGGGACGCGTGCATGACTGGCCGACGAGTGCGGCGATCGTGCAGGCGGTCGGACGACCGGTGTTCCTTGCCGGCGGCCTGAAGCCCGACAATGCCGCCCGCGCGATCGAAGAGGTGAGGCCCTATGGCCTCGATCTTTGCTCCGGCGTGCGGACGGGGGGCGCGCTGGACGAGAACCGGCTTGCGGCGTTCATGCGGGCCGTCCACGCGGCCTAGGTCAGCCTTTGCGTGGCAGGCGACGCAGAATCGGGTCGAGCAGGCCCGGCGGGATGGCGGCGACCAGGCGGATGGCGGCGTACATCGGCCACGGGAACGCGATGCGCGCGCGGTCGCGCTTCAGTCCGCCGAGGATGATCCGCGCGGCCTTATCCGCCGGCATCAGGAACGGCATCGGGAAGTCGTTCTTCGCGGTCATGCGCGTGGTGACGTAGCCCGGGCAGATCACGTTGACCTTGATCCCGCGGCGCTGCCAGTCGGGGCGCAGCGCCTCGCCCCAGACGCGCACCGCAGCCTTGCTGGCGCAGTAGGCGGGTGCGCCCGGCAGCCCGCGGAATCCGGCAAGCGACGAGACGATCGCGACCTGGCCCGCACCGCGCGGCGCCATGGCGTCGAGTGCGGGCATGACCGTATTGATCACGCCGTCGACATTGGCGGCGAAGATCGCGCGCGTCTGTCCGGCCCCTTCGGAGCCGCCTTGTGTGCCGGCCGACACGCCGGCATTGGCGATGACGAGATCGAGCGGCCGGCGTCTGTCCGTTTCGGCGACGAACGCTGCCATCCGGTCGCGGTCGCCGACGTCGAGCACCGCATGCTCTACGTCGGCGCCTTGCAGCCGGCAGGCCTCGGCCACGCCGGCAAGCCTTCCGGCATCGCGGCCGGTCAGAGCCAGAAAGGTTCCGGGGCGGGCGAGGGCGCGCGCCATCGCTTCGCCAAGCCCGGAGGAGCCGCCGGTAATCAAAATGCTGCGCCAGTTCCACATGCCGTTGTTCCCTTCGCAGGGGCCTGTATAACTCTTTCCAGCCCCCCGCCGCGATTCGCCTTTTCCGGAGACGCGCCTTGACCATTGCAAGCATGACAGGTTTCGCGCGCGCCAGTGCCGAAGCGCTCGGCCGCACGGCGACGTGGGAAGTCCGGTCGGTCAACGGCCGCGGCCTCGACGTGCGGCTGCGCACGCCGCCGGGCTTCGACAGGCTGGAGAACGAGATCCGTGCGCGCGCGGCAAAGCGGTTCGACCGCGGGAACGTGTCGCTGAACCTGACGCTCGAAACGCCGGCGTCGGCCCCGCGCCTGCAGATCAACCGGGCCGCCCTCGACCAGGTGATCGCGCTGATCGGCGAACTGTCCGGCCGCCTCGACGCGGCCGCACCGCGTCTCGACGGTCTGCTGGGCGTGCGCGGCGTGATCGAGACGGTGGCCGAGACCCCGCTTGCCGAGGCCGAACAGGCGAAGATCGATGCGGCGATACTGTCCTCGCTCGACAGGGCGCTGGACGGACTCGTCGCCGCGCGTCGCGACGAGGGACGGGCGTTGCTTGCGGTCCTCGATGCGACGCTTGCCGAGGTTGCCGCCCTGACGGCCGAAGCTGCCGCGAACGCGGCAACGCAGCCGGCCGCGATCAAGGCGCGTCTCGAAGCGCAGATCGCCGACCTGCTCGGGTCGCAGAACCCGATCGCGCCCGAAAGGCTTGCCCACGAGACGGCCCTGCTCGCGGTCAAGGCCGACGTGCGCGAAGAGCTCGACAGGCTGCGCGCCCATATCGGGCAGGCGCGCGAGCTGTTCGCCAAGGGCGGTGCGGTGGGGCGCAAGCTCGACTTCCTGAGCCAGGAGTTCAACCGCGAAGCCAACACGCTATGCTCGAAGTCGTCGGATATCGCGCTGACCCGGATCGGTCTTGCACTGAAGACCGCCATCGACCGGTTGCGCGAGCAGGCCGCCAACGTGGAGTGACGGACGTGGATCCGGATATCAGCCGACGCGGCGTCATGCTGGTGCTGTCCTCGCCCTCGGGGGCGGGCAAGACATCGATCAGCCGCGAACTCCTGCGCCGCGAGCCGTCGCTCAGCATGTCGGTGTCGGCGACGACGCGCGCCAAGCGTCCCGGCGAGACGAATGGCACGGATTACCATTTCGTCGACGCGACCGAGTTCGGCCTGATGATCAACCGCGGCGAGTTCCTCGAGTACGCCAAGGTTTTCGGGAACTACTACGGGACGCCGCGCAAGTTCGTCGAAGAGAAGCTTTCCCAGGGTCTCGACGTGCTGTTCGACATCGACTGGCAGGGAACGCAGCAGCTCCGCAATACCGCCCGGACCGATGTCGTGTCCGTTTTCATCCTGCCGCCTTCGACGGCGGAACTCGAGCGGCGCCTCAACGCGCGCGCGCAGGACCCCGCGCACGTCGTGGCGCAGCGCATGGGGCAGGCCGCCGACGAGATGAGTCACTGGCCGGAATACGACTACATCATCGTGAATCGCGATCTCGACGCGTCGGTTGCCAAGGTGCAGGCGATCCTGACGGCCGAGCGCAGCCGGCGCGAACGCCAGATCGGCTTGGTGGATTTCGTCAGGCGCCTGCGCGACGGGCGCTGACGGCGCGCGCGAGCGCGCAGAATTCCGGGATCGACAGGGTCTCGGCCCGCCGGGTCGGATCGATGCCGGCCTCGGAGCACAGGGCACCCGCATCGTGTCCGAGCGACTTAAGCGACTGGCGCAGCATCTTGCGCCGCTTGCCGAATGCCGCGGCCGTCACGCGCTCCAGCGTTGCGGCGTCTGCCGGTGCCAGCGGTTCGGCGCGCGGCCGCAGTTCGACGACCGCCGAAACGACCGCCGGCGGCGGCGAAAAAGCGCCGGGTGCGATGTCGAACAGGCGCCTTGCGGTCCAGCGCCACTGGGCGGCGACCGCGAGGCGGCCGTAGCCGTCGTCGTCCGGTGCCGCGACAAGCCTCTCGACGACTTCCTTCTGTAGCATCACGACGATGCATTCGAAGGCTTCGGGCCGCGCGAGCCAGCCCAGCAGCATCGGCGTCCCGACATTATAGGGAAGATTCGCCACGATCCGTCGCGGCGGCTTGCCGAGCGAGGCGGCGTCGAGTTCGAGCGCGTCGGCCTCGATCGTCTCGAGCCGACCCGGATATGCCGCGGCGATTTCCGCGAGTGCCGGCAGGGCGCGCGCATCCCGCTCGACGGCGACGACATGCCCGGCCCCTTCGGCCAGAAGCCCGCGCGTGAGGCCGCCCGGACCCGGGCCGATCTCGATCGTCGTGCCCTGCGACAGGTCGCCGGCCGCGCGCGCGATGCGCCGCGTGAGGTTCAGGTCGAAAAGGAAGTGCTGGCCGAGCGACTTTCGCGCGGCCAGGCCGTACTTGCGGACGATCTCGGCGAGCGGCGGAAGGCCATCGCCCGTGCCCGAACCGGCCCGCAGGCTCACGCGCGGATGTCGACGACGGCGACGCGGCGCAGATCGCGCAGATAGCGGCGCGCGGCATTGTCGAGGCGCTGGCGGATCAGGTTATCCTCGATATCCGCGGCCGTCGGCAGGTTGGACTGCGGCTCCGTGCGTACGCAAACCATCGCCATGCCGAAGCCGCCTTCCGACGGCGTCGGCTCGGTCGACTCGCCGACCTTGAGCGGGCGGATGCGGTCGCGGGTCGATGCGGCGAGATCGCCGACACGCACCTCGGGCACGCGGACCGGTGCCGGAACCCCCATTTCCCCTGCGAC
>JBIKWI010000254.1:0-3938 GCA_044356395.1 Tagaea sp.
CCCGGCTCAATCTCGAATTCGGCGACGAGCCGGTCGAGGCCCCGCCGCCGCCCAAGCCCAAGCCCGCCCGCCGCCCGCAAGGCGACGAAGAGGCGGTGGCGCTCAAGGGCACGCTGTCGGCCCGCCGCACCGAAATCGTCAAGCGCGACAACGCGCCCACACAGCGCCGCGACATCACCGGCCGGATCATCGATCTGGTCTGCCCGCTCGGCAAGGGCCAGCGCGCGCTGATCATCGCGCCCCCGCGCGTGGGCAAGACCGTGATGCTGCAGAACATCGCGCACTCGATCTCGCAGAACCACCCGGAGGTCTACCTCATCGTGCTGCTCATCGACGAGCGGCCCGAGGAAGTCACCGACATGATCCGTTCGGTCAAGGGCGAGGTCGTCAGCTCCACCTTCGACGAGCCGGCCGTGCGCCACGTGCAGGTCGCCGAGATGGTGATCGAGAAGGCCAAGCGCCTGGTCGAGCACAAGCGCGACGTCGTGATCCTGCTCGACTCCATCACGCGCCTGGCGCGCGCCTACAACACGGTCGTTCCCTCGTCCGGCAAGGTGCTGACCGGCGGCGTGGACGCCAACGCGCTGCAGCGCCCGAAGCGCTTCTTCGGTGCCGCGCGCAACATCGAGGAAGGCGGGTCGCTGACGATCATCGCCACCGGCCTCATCGATACCGGCAGCCGCATGGACGAAGTGATCTTCGAAGAGTTCAAGGGTACGGGCAATTCGGAAATCATCCTCGACCGCAAGCTTGCCGACAAGCGCACCTTCCCGTCGATCGACATCACCAAGTCGGGCACCCGCAAGGAAGAGCTGCTGGTCGACAAGGCCGTGCTGTCGAAGATGTGGGTCCTGCGCCGCATCCTGATGCCGATGGGCACCACGGACGCGATGGAGTTCCTGATCGACAAGCTCAAGCACTCGAAGAACAACAAGGATTTCTTCGAGGCGATGAACACCTGACATGCCGGCGCTGCACGTCATCGTCGCGGGCCCCTATTCGGCCCCGACGGCGGACGGACGCGCCGCCAATCTCCGGCGCATGAACGAGGCGGCCGTCGAGGTCGCCAGGCTGGGGCATGTTCCGGTGATCGGCGTCAACGCGGCCCTGCCGGTGCTCGACGCCGCCGGTCTGCCCTACACGCATCCGTGGATGATGGAGATCTCGCTGGCGCTCGCCGGCCGCTGCGACGCATGCCTGCACATCGCGCGCTCGCCGGGCGCCGACCGCGAGGCGGAGCTGGTGCGCCGGAAGGGCCTGCCGGTATGGACCCGGATCGAGGACGTGCCGCCGGCGAAATAACCTTGTATGGTTTGTCCCGGGGCGGCCGGGGCGCGATGGATGGCTGACAGCGACGGCGAGTTCTACCGGCGTATATTCGATTCCGCCCGCATCGGAATCTACGAGACCAGCGGGGACGGCACGCTGCTGCGTGCAAACGAACATCTCGCCCGGATGTTCGGCTATCCCGACGCGGGCGCGATGCGCGCCGAATCGGGGCATGTCGGCGACCGCTTCTATGCCCGGCGCGCCGACCGCGAGCGCTTCGCCGCGAAGCTCCGCGCCGAGGGCGGCGTTTCCGAATTCGTGTGCGAGGGGAAGCGTCCGGACGGCAGGCGGCTGTGGATCAGCCAGACGGCTGTCCGCGAGACCGACGCCGCCGGGCGCGAGCGGTTCCTCGGGACGATCGTCGACGTCACGGCGCTGATCGAGGCGCAGGACCGCGCCGACCAGGCCGAAACCGCCTACCGCTCCATCTTCGAGAATTCGAGCCTCGGGCTCTACCGCTCCACGCCGGACGGCAGGCAGCTGCGCGCCAACCCGGCGCTGGTCCGCTTCAACGGCTACGAGACCGAAGAGGAACTGCTGGCCGCGGTCACCGACATCGCGCGGGAATGGTACGTCGATCCCGGCCGCCGGAACGAGTTCCGCACCCTGATCGAGCGCGACGGCCGCGTCTCCAATTTCGTCTCCGAGGTCTATCGCCACCGGGCGCGCGAGCGCGTGTGGGTCTCGGAGAACGGCTGGATCGTGCGTCGGCCCGACGGCGGCGTGCTGTGCTACGAGGGCACGATCGAGGATATCACCGAGCGGCATCTTGCAGAGGTCAGCCTTGCCAATGCCAAGCGGGCGGCCGAGCAGGCCGAGGCGGACTACCGCTCGATGTTCGACAATGCCGATTTCGGCATCTACCGGACGCGCCCCGACGGCATCCAGCTGCGCTCGAACCTGGCGCTCGCGCGCATCAACGGGTTCTTGACCGCTGCCGAGCAGCTCGAGGCGGTGGCAAAGGCGAAGGCCTCGGGCAGGGGCTGGTACGTCGACCCCGACCGTCGGATCGAGTACCAGCGCCTGCTGCACGAGAACGGCTACGTGCGGAACTTCGAATCCGAAGTGGTCCGGCGGGCGACCGGCGAACGCGCATGGGTCAGCGAGAACGGCTGGCTGGTGCGCGACTCCGACGGGAAGGTCGTCGCGTACGAAGGCACGGTCACTGACATCACCGAGCGCAAGCTCGCGGAGACGGAGCTCTACGAGGCCAAGGCGGCCGCAGAGGCCGCGTCGGCGGCGAAGAGCGCGTTCCTCGCGGTGATGAGCCACGAGCTGCGCACGCCGCTCAACGCGATCATCGGGTTCGCCGAGATCATCGAGCATCGCCTGTTCGGCCCCGACGATCCGCGCTATTTCGAATACGCCGCCGACATCCGCAGCAGCGGCACGCATCTGTTGAGCCTGATCAACGACATCCTCGACCTGTCCAAGATTTCGGCGGGTCGGTTCGACCTGGTGGAGGTGCCGGTCGGCATGGCTGCACTCGTCGACGCCACGATCAAGCTGTTCGCGGCAAACGCGACAAAGGCCGGGCTGTCGATCGAGGCAGATCTCCCGGACCCCGCGCTGCGCGTACGCGGCGATTCGTTGCGCCTGCAGCAGGTGCTGATGAACCTCGCATCGAACGCGATCAAGTTCACGCCGCCCGGCGGGCGCGTGCGCGTCTTCGCGCGCCGGGATGCGGACGCGATCCGCATCGGCGTGGCGGACACGGGCGTGGGCATGACCCCGGCCGAGACGCGTGCGGCGATGGAACCCTTCGTCCAGCTCGACTCGGGCCTGGCGCGCCGCCACGAGGGCACGGGCCTTGGCCTGTCGATCAGCAAGGAGCTGGTGGCGCTGCACGGCGGCGAGCTTTCCATCGCCAGCGTGAAGGGCGAAGGAACGACCGTTACGGCGGCCCTGCCGCTGTCGCGGATCGTGGCACCCGACTAGGGAACCAGGATCACCGAGCCCGTCGTCTTGCGGCCTTCGAGATCCTTGTGCGCGCGCACGGCATCCTTCAGCGCGTATTCGGCCGTGGTCTCGATCTTGACGATGCCCTTCGATACGACGTCGAACAGGTCGTTCGCCGTTGCGACGAGGTCGGCGCGCTTGGCGATGTAGGAATTGAGCGTCGGGCGCGTGACGTAGAGCGAACCCTTCGCCGACAGGAGGCCCAGATTGAGCGGATCGGCCGGGCCCGAGGACTGGCCGAACGTGACGAGCATTCCCAGCGCCTTCAGGCAGTCGAGCGACTTCAGCAGCGTGTCCTTGCCGACCGAGTCGTAGACGACCGGAACGCCTTCGTTGTTGGTGAGGCCCTTCACCGCGGCGACGAAGTCGGTCTCGCGGTAGAGCACCGTGTGGTGGCAGCCATGCGCCTTGGCAAGCTCGGCCTTTTCCTTCGAGCCCACCGTGCCGATGGTCGTCGCACCCAGGTGCTTCGCCCACTGGCAGGCGATCAGGCCCACGCCGCCGGCGGCCGCGTGGAACAGGATCGTGTCGCCCTTCTGGACCTTGTAGGTCCGGCGCAGCAGGTACTGCACGGTCATGCCCTTCAGCATCATCGAGGCGGCCTGCTTCTCGGTGATGCCGTCGGGCAGCTTGACCACGCGGTCGGCGGG
>JBIKWI010000255.1:0-3907 GCA_044356395.1 Tagaea sp.
CTATTAAAAAACAATCAAAATCTTATCAAGGTATACAATTTTATGCTAGCAAATCTATCCGTACCCTAGCGTGACGACTTCGCGATGATCGCCGTGGTGCTCTGGCCGGCGGTCAGCTTGGCAAGCACGACGCGCCCGCCCCAGCCTTCCACTTCTTTCGCTCCCACCACCTTGTCCTTGGTGTAGTCCGCGCCCTTGACGAGCACGTCGGGCTTCAGCGCCTTCAGCGTCTCCATCGGCGTGTCCTCGGCGTAGATCACGACGAGATCGACATGGCCGAGCGAACCGATGACCGAGGCGCGCGCGGCCTCGCCCTGCACGGGGCGGCTCGCCCCCTTGAGGCGCCTGACCGACGCGTCGGAATTGAGGCCGACGACCAGCCGGTCGCACGCGGCGCGCGCCTGGCCGATCAGAGAGACGTGGCCGGGATGCAGCAGGTCGAAGCAGCCGTTGGTGAAGCCGATCTTGAGGCCCTGGTGGCGCCAGCGGCCCACTTCGTCGACCGCCTGTTCGAGCGTGACGACCTTGTGCTCGCCCGTGGCGATGTCGTCGTGGCGCAGCGCGCGCAGCAGGTCGGCCGAATAGGCGACCGCCGTGCCGACCTTTGCGACGACGACGCTGGCCGCGACGGAGGCGAGGCGCGCGGCCTGTTCGAGCGTCAGGCCGCCGGCAAGTGCCGTGGCGAGCGTGGCGACGACGGTGTCGCCGGCCCCCGACACGTCGAAGACCTCGCGCGCGAGGGCGGGCAGGTGCAGCGGCTTGCCCTTGGCGGGCACCACGCTCATGCCGTCGGCGCCGCGCGTCACGACGATGGCCTGCGCCTCGGTGATCTTCAGGATCTTCTTGGCCGCAAGCTCGACGCCGCGGTCGTCCGCGGCGGGCATCTGGGCGGCGTCGGCCAGTTCGCGCTGGTTGGGCGTCAGGATCGTGGCTCCCCTGTAGCGCGAATAGTCGCGCCCCTTGGGATCGACGATGACCGTGCGCTTGGCGGCCTTGGCCGCGTGGATGATCGTGGCGATCTCGCGCGGGATCAGCAGGCCCTTGGCATAGTCGGAGATCGCGACGACCGAACAGTCCTTCATCGCCTGGCAGACGAGGCGCGCCGCGTCCTCGGCGATCGGGTCGGCGACGGGAACGTCGGTCTCGCTGTCGGCGCGCAGCATCTGCTGGTGGCCGGCGACATAGCGCGTCTTGATCGTGGTCACGCGGTTGCGCTCGACCAGCAAATGCGGCTCCACGCCGTCGAGCGCGCTCACCAGCTCCAGCACCTCGCGGCCCGCCTGGTCCTGGCCGACGACCGAGACGAACTCGACCGCGCCGCCCAGACCTACGATGTTGCGCACGACGTTGCCGGCCCCGCCGAGCATGGATTCCTCGCGCTCGATGCGCACGACCGGGATCGGCGCTTCGGGCGAGATGCGTTCGGCCGTGCCGTAGACGAAACGGTCGAGCATCAGGTCGCCCACGCACACGACGCGGGCACCCTTGAGTTTCGGCACGAGGGCCGCGAGTTCGGCGTAGACGGTCATGGCGCGCCGTAGGGGTCCGGACCGTCGGCGATGCCCAGCGCCAGCTCCAGCCCGCCGCACAGCATCTGGCCCAGCGTGATGTGCATTTCCTGGATGCGCGCGGTCGTGCCGGACGGGACGATCAGACAGATGTCGGCAAGTGCCTTCGCCTCGCCGCCGGTCTTGCCGGTGAGGCAGGCGATGGCGATGCCCATCTTCTTCGCGACCCTGAAGGCTTCCAGCACGTTGGGCGACACGCCCGACGTGGTGATGCCCACGACGAGATCGCCCGGCTTGCCCAGCGCTTCGATCTGGCGGGAGAAGAGGCGGTGGAATCCGATGTCGTTGCCGATCGCGGTCAGGGCCGAGCTATCGGTCGTGAGGGCGATGGCCGCGAGGGCGGGGCGGTTCTTGACATAGCGTACGGTCAGTTCCGTCGCGAGATGCTGCGCGTCGGACGCCGAGCCGCCGTTGCCGAAGAACAGGATCTTGCCGCCGTTGCGGATCGTCGCGGTCGCCTGCGCCAGCAGCTTCGCGAATTCCTTCTTGAGCGCCCGGTGCGTGGCTTCCGCGACCGCGCGGTGCTCGACGAACTCGGACTCGTAGAACGCGTCGGTATCGAATTGCTGGGTCATGGCGTCCGTCGTTGTGCGGCCGTGGCGAGGATCGCGTCGAATCGTGCCGCAATTGCGGCAATATCGAAGGTCTTCGCCGCGTAGTCCAGCGCCTTGGCGCCCATGGCGGCGCGCGTGGCGGGGTCGCCTGCCAGCACTCCGGCGGCGGCAAGGAATCCGGCCCGGTCGCCGGGATCGGCGGCAAGCCCGGCCGCTTCGCGCAGCACGATGCGCGCGGCGAGATTGGCGGGCGGGACGGCCAGCAGCAGCGGCCGCCCGGCGCACAGATAGGTGAGGACCTTGGACGGCACCGAGAAGATCCCGGCATCCGGCTCGAGTACCGCGACCAGCACGTCGGCGCTGGCCAGCACCTCGCCCAGTCGCGCGAAAGGCTGGAAGGGCAGGACGCGAAGGTTGGGCACCGACCCGCCGTTGGCACGCAGCCAGTCCGCCCCGCGGCCCTCGGAATTGACGACGACCGTGGCACCCGGCTGCGCGCGGGCAAGGTCGAGCAGCAGGCTCGGATCGTGCTTGAGCCCCAGCGTGCCCGAATAGAGGAACACGGTCTTGCCGACGAGCCCGTGCGTCCGCGCCCACGCGTTGTCGCGCGGTGCAAACGCGATCTCCTCGCGCGCGGCCCAGTTCTCGATCGTGTGGATGCGGGCCTTCGCCACGCCCCAGTCTTCCAGCAGCGGCTCGAAATCCGCGGTGATCGCGACGACGGCGTCGGAACCGCGCAGCATGCGCTTCTCGCGCCACTCGTAGGCCATGCCGACCAGCGTGCCGGGCAACGACAGCCGGTGCCCGAGGATGCGGCGCATGGCGATGCCGACGATGTCCTGCAGCCAGTAGACGAAGCCGGCACCGCACGCGCGGCTCCCGCGCATCGTGCCGGCCTGCACGTCGATGGGCGCGTTGCCGGCGAGCACGACCTCCGGCTTCCAGCGCGCGACCGCCGCCTCGGCAAGCGCCCCCAGCGCCCGCTCCTGGCGCCAGCGCCGGACGAAACTGTGCTTGGCGAAGCGTTCGCCCAGATCGAGGAACTCGGTCTCGAAATTCGCGGGATCGTCGGCCTTGCGCGCCAGCGGTCCCTTGGGCGCCTCGAACTCGGGGAACGACAGATGGCGCACCGTATGGCCGCGCGCGGCAAGGGCGCGCGACAGCTGCACGGGAAAGGCGTGGCCGGGATAGTCGTGGACGAGGACGCGCATCAGGCGCGCCTGGCGCGCACGACCAGGCAGTCGCCGTGCCCCGTCCGGTTCCAGAACCACAGCACCGGAAACAGCAGGCCGCGCGCGACCGCCATGAAGGCCGCCACGAGCGGGGCCTTGCGCTGCAGACGGATGACGGCGGCCTCGTCCTTGCGCCACAGGCGCGCGATGGCGCTCTGCGCCACCCACAGGGCCGGCGTCACGTTGCGGATGCCGCGCACCGCGAAGCCTTCTTCTTCCAGCAGGCGCGTGAGGCGGATGCGCGTGAAATGCACGATGTGGAAGGGCACGTGCCAGTTGATCCAGTCGCGGCCCGCAAGCCCGATCATCGCGGACTGCGCGTTGGGCAGGCTGATCCACACTTCGCCGCCCGGGCGCAGGATGCGCTTGACGTGCTTGAGCATGACGCGCGGGTCGGAGGCGTGCTCGAGCACGTTGGACAGCACGGCCACGTCGAAAGGTGCCGCGGGCGCGAAATCCTCGATCCAGGTCTCGTGCACGGTGAAGCCGCGCGCGCGCGCCGCCGCCGCCGCGTGGGTGTTCAGTTCCAGCCCCTCGGCCGCGAAGCCGTTCC